>NZ_JAAKEA010000005.1:0-128083 GCF_011038935.1 Adlercreutzia sp. ZJ138
GTCTTTTACTTGATGCTGACTGTATCCCACTTGGCATGGTTATCTATCCTGGCAATGAGTCAGAAAAGCCGGTAATTCGCGAGGTTATATCCCAAACAAAGCGACGCAACAATATGTACGGGCGTACTGTGCGTGTAGCTGACAAGGGACTAAACTGTGCCGATAACGTTAGCGATGCTATTTTGTCTGGTGATGGCTATATCTTCTCAAAGTCGGTAAAACAGCTACCCACAACAGAGCTTTCGTGGGTATTATCCGATGAGGGCTGGTCGAATATCGCAGACAAAGACGGCGAGATTATCTACCGGGTGAAGTCCTGTGTCGCAGACTTCGAATACAAAGTCACTACAGATTCTGGAGGTAAAAAGGCAGTTCCAGTTGAAGAGAAAAGGGTTGCCACATTTAACCCTAAGCTTGCCCGCAAACAACGTGCCGAGATTGACCGACAGGTAGAAAAGGCGCGTCGCTTGCGCCTGTCGCAGGCCAAAAAGTCAGAGTATAGTGACTGTGCTAAGTTTGTGACCTTTAGTGCAGTTGATTCAAATGGAGAAGAACCTGATGCAAAGGTAGTGGCAACACTAAACCACACAGCCATCGAGAAGGCACGCCGTCTGGCAGGCTACAACATGATTGTGACCTCAGAGATGTCAATGAGTGATGCTGATATCTATTCGACCTACCATAATCTCTGGCGCATAGAGGAATCCTTTAAGGCGATGAAGTCCCAACTTGACGCGAGACCTGTGTATCTGCAAAAGTCCGAATCGATCACCGGACATTTTCTTATCTGCTACCTATCGGTGCTGCTTGAGCGGCTCGTACAGCTAAAAGTGTTAGATGGGCGCTTTTGCACTGAAGAGATAATGAGACTTGCCCACAATTATCGTGTAGTTGAGGTCTCTGAGCGCAAATACGTCAACATCTCCAAGTCCTTACCCATCATCGACGAGTTGGAGAAAATGACGGGGCTGCCGCTGGGCAATTACTACCTTACGAAAGGACAAGTCGACTCCATCGTCAACTGTCAATTCAACATACCCAATGTTCAGTAGTGCTGCATACCGAAGCACGTTCGAAGGATAGGACGACCCACCTGATGGCACCGATGGCTTGGGTATACAACGTTTAAAAGACAAAGCGAAGTGTACCTACAAACCATGTCGAATTCTTAGCACCAGAAATGAAATCGAAACTCGGAAGTCAGGTACTATACTTCGAGGAAAAATGAGAAAAGCTCCGACTTTTCGAATTCTGATCGGACTAGGAATTACACTTATTACGCTAATTGTTTTGAGCATATATTATTCTTGGAGTAGTGACTTTCAACCTCAAGGGAGATACCCTTTATTGAAATATTGGTTCCTTTGATGCTAGTGGTTTTATGGAGCTACGAACAATTCGGAAAAGATCTGAGAAACATGGTTGCAGAAAAAGGAATAAAAGGGGAGAAGATAGTTATCTCTGTATTCGTTAGAGCGGTGCCTATTTTGGCCTCTTGGCATAGATAGCTTTTTATTATGGACAATGGGCTTGATCGCTGCGCTTCAATGTATGAGTGGGATATGATGATCTGTCTCTAGTTTAAGAAAGTGTTTGTTTAAGGTGAGTCTACTCCTGAAAAGAGTCGAGGAGGTGCTGAAAACGAGAGAAAAACGCTAGTATTTCAGGAGAGAGAAACTTTAATCAGCGTTTCCCTAGCAGCGCATGATTGTGGTCATTGGCACTACGGCTAGTATAGTGTAATGCGAATAAGTTGATGAGGACAAAGGTCATGATTAGTTTTAATGAACCTCCATTTGTTGGTCGCGAATTTGAATATGTGCAGCAGGCTGTTGCAAACAAAAAAATATGCGGGGATGGTCCATTCACGAAGCGGTGTCATGAGTGGATAGAAAGTACGATGTGCTGTCAGAAAGCGTTGCTCACTACAAGTGGAACAGCTGCCCTGGAAATGGCCGCGCTTTTGTGTGATATTGAGCCCGGTGATGAGGTAATACTCCCAAGCTATACATTCTCTTCTACAGCAACCGCTTTTGTTCTTGCTGGTGCTCAACTTGTGTTCGTAGATATTCGTCCAGATACGATGAATATTGACGAGCGTAAAATTGAGGAAGCTATTACAGAGAAGACTAGGGTTATAGTTGTTGTTCACTATGCAGGGGTTCCTTGCGCCATGGATGAGGTTATGGCCATAGCGAAGGCTCACAATCTGAAGGTCGTAGAAGATGCCGCTCAAGGCGTTATGAGTAGCTACAAGGGGAGGGCTTTAGGTACTATTGGAGATTTCGGCTGCTTTTCTTTTCATGAAACGAAAAATTACTCTATGGGAGAGGGTGGGGCGCTTCTTATTAATAATTCTAGCTACAACGAGAAGGCCGAAATATTGAGAGAGAAAGGTACGAATCGATCAAAATTCTTCCGTGGTCAGGTGGATAAATATACATGGGTTGATTACGGAAGTAGCTATCTTCCCAGCGATATGAATGCTGCCTATCTTTGGGCTCAATTGGAAGAGGCAGATAGGATAAACAATGATCGTTTGGCTTCGTGGGATTTCTATCGAAATGAGTTAGCCGTACTCGAAGAAAGAGGGTGTTTGCAGCTCCCCGTTGTCCCTGAAGGATGTATTCATAATGCGCATATGTTCTACGTTAAAGCTAAGGATCTCGAAGAAAGAACAGCATTTATTGATCATATGAGAAAAAAGGATATTTGTACAGTATTTCACTACATTCCGCTACATTCTTCACCGGCCGGAATGAGATATGGGCGTTTTTTTAGTTCTGATGAGTATACAACGTCGGAAAGTGACAGATTAGTCAGATTGCCTCTATATTACGGGTTATCAGCAGAGAATAAAAGGACAGTTGTTAGTGCCATTCACGCTTTTTTTGATGAGGGTAGGTGAGTCACTAGACGCACCCTCAATGGAAAAAAATGGGATAGAAGAGGGGTGGAATGAGTTGGTTTAGGAAGCTCAATCAGCTGTCCAAGGATTCAATTTCGACCGCTACAGCAGCATTTGCTGTAGTTGGGTCAGAAATAACCATTATTAGTATTACGGCTTTTGTACTGTTCTTGGGTGTACCCGGTATTCTACTCGTTATGGGGTCTATGGTTTTGTCGGCACCCCTTCCAACGATATTATTTGAATATGGTCATTCTTTTAGTTTGTACTCTATTATAACGACAAGTTCTGATCTCTTTGTTTGAGTCGGATTCCTTAGAATCTCACCGTTTGACCATATGATCGTGTGACAATATATCCACAGTGGGTCGACAAAGGAAAAGAAAGCGCGGTTACTGCGCGGAGAGTGACAGAAAGAGTATATGGGGGCAGTAGTTTGAAAGTTTCAGTCGTTGTGCCATGTTATTATTCCGAGAGGATAATTTCTAAAGTAGTGCAGCTCACCAGAGAAGAATTAATTAAAGGTGGTTATAATTATGAGTTTATATTGGTAAACGATGGGTCTACGGATAACACTTTTCGCCAAATAAAAGAGTTATCAAGTGAAGATAGCAACGTTGTTGGGGTTGATTGCGTAAAGAACCTTGGCCAGCATGCGGCTATAATGGCGGGGCTACAATACACGACAGGTGATGTTGTGATGTTGATGGATGATGATATGCAAACACATCCTTCACAATGCCTGAGGATATTGCAATGCATTGATCAGCATCCTGAATATGATGTCGTTTTTGCAGCATGGCGCAAACATAAGGAGTCGTTATGGAGACGTGTGGGCTCAGGGTTTGCCTCATGGTCTATGCGGATCATGACAAAGCGGCCAAAAAACATATATTCAAGTAATTATCTTGCTATGCGTAATTATATTCGAGACGAAGTAGTTAGATACAGTGGGCCATACCCTTATATTCAAGGCTTGCTGTTTAGGGCAACGGATCGTATGACAAACGTTGAGGTGGAGCATTTTGAGCGCGAGGATGGGAAGTCGGGGTATACTCTCAAATCTCTAATCCGCCTTTGGGCTACAGTGCTCGGCTTTTCAATGTTGCCTTTGAGGGTGTGCAGTATTACGGGTGCTGTGGTGGGTACTTTGGGAATTGTTGCGGCCATTGCTTTGGTAATTATGCGTATTCTTAATCCCGAAATGCAAATGGGTTGGCCTTCTCTCATGTCTGTTATGCTTATCTGTTTTGGTTTAGTTTTGTTGTTTTTAGGAATAATTGGAGAGTATGTTGGTCGATTGTTGATGACGGCAAACAATTCACCGCAGTATATCGTTAAGTGTATTGAAGATAATAGACTTAATATGCTAGACGATGTGGACTGAACGTTTTGAGGAGGTTTATTGTGGGACGACATCGACTAATAATCCTTGGAGGAATGGACGAATTCGTTGATCTTGTGAAGACAGCTAATGAAAGAAATATATATACCATAGTTTGTGATGGTTATGAAGGAAGTCCTGCGAAAAAATACGCTGACAGATCCTACACGATTAATGTTCGAGATATTGAGGGCGTGGCCGCAATATGCGAAAAAGAGGAAGTTGATGGAATTATTACATCTTTTTCGGATATATTGGCAGAATGTATGGTAGAGATAGCAGCAAAAGTGAATATTCCTTGTTACGCTTCTCCTGAATCATTTAAGTACTTGCGCGAAAAACCCCTCATGAAACAGATGTTTCATCAACTAGGCATACCATCTCCAGAGACTGTAAAAGTTCACAAAGAAACTATTCGATCAGATATTGGACTTGTTGGCTTGCCGTGTGTCGTTAAACCATCAAATGGTTATGGATCGCGTGGTGTATATGTCCTTAATACTATAAACGATGCACTAGATCGTTTTGATGAAGTATCATCCTACTCGTCTTCTGCTTACATTATTGCCGAAAAACTAATGAGGGGCCATGAATTCAACATGATGAATTGGATGGTAGATGGTGATTTGTATACCGTGAGTATTGCGGATCGAGAAACTTCCTCGGCTAGCACTGCTTCTATACCATATGTCTCCCGATGTGCATATCCAAGTCGATTGATCGATGTTGTATATGAGCCGGCAAGGGAGATAGTTAAAAAAATTGCAGAATTTGTTGGTATTGAAACAGGACCGATCTCGATGCAGTTTTTTTACAACGAAGAAGATGGGATTCAGGTATGTGAAGTGGCGGGTAGGCTCTTTGGTTACGAGCACGAATTAGTAACTATTTCTAGTGGCCTTTCTATAGAGGACTTGTTGTTAGATCAGGTTTATGACCATGATTCTCTTAAGAAAAAAATCATGGGGCATACTCCGTTCTTTGCAGTTCATAGTGCAGGACTATACTTTCATGGACGCGAGGGGGTAGTCTCGAGTATCCTCGACGCAGAACGTGTTACAAACATTCCTCAGATGGTTGAAGCGAAGTTCTATTATCTACCAGGTGAAATAATTAACCATAGTGTGGGAGCGAAACCATACACGCTTCGTTGTTATATTAAAGCTGATGACAGAAATCAGTTAGACAGTATCACAGCTAACATGTTTGAAGAAATGAGCATATTAAATGAAAGCGGAGAGGAAGTACTTTACCGTAACAAAATGACAGAATACTGATCCTTTTGCGTTTTTCAGCGTTAAGCTGAGGAGAGGTAATAATGCAATTTCTCGTAAATGACTACAGTTTGGAGCAGTATGCTCTTGATTTGCGATGGAAAGATATACCAAATCGTATACAGAACAGAGTGTTGATGTGTAGCATTGATTTAATGACAGCATTAGTGTTAGGAAGTCGCTCAAATCAGTTTGAATGTGGGCTAAAGCTCGCTCAGTCGTTGGGGCTGAGGGGGGAGCTTCCTGTGGTGGGTGAGGCAAACGCTGGTCTTAATTTCTTGGGAGCATCCATAGTAATGGGTCATGCGTCAAATTCCTTCGATATTGATGATGGCTTTAATCTCATAAAAGGGCATCCAGGAGCTTCGTTTGTGGGCGGGACCTTGGCTGCAGCACTGGATGTTGATGCCGATTATGAAGATTATCTTGTGACTTTGGCGATATGCTACGAAGTTGGGATTAGGTGGGCTCTAGCTATGCAGAAGCATTATAATTATCTGCATAGCACAGGATCTTACGGTGCGTTTGCTACGGCACTAGGAGCAGGAAAGCTCAGGAGACTAAGTGCCTCGCAATTAAAATGTGCTCTATCAATAGCCGATTTTCATGCTCCTATGGTTCCTGTTATGAGGGCGGTAGAGTACCCATCGATGAATAAAGATGGTGTACCTTTTGGCTCCTTGATCGGTGCTATGGCAGTATTGGAAACCTATTACGGGGTTACGGGTGCTACACATCTACTCGAATGCCCTGAGTTTCGTTATCTGGTTGACACATTAGGACAGCGATATTATATAGAGGAACTGTATTTCAAACCGTACACCTGTTGTCGATGGGCACATCAGCCTATAGATGCCTGTTTGAAGTTAATGGCCGAGTGTGGGTTTTGTTGCGATGACGTCGAAAGAGTCACAGTTCATACATTTAGATCGGCTGCTGCACTGAGCAAGAAAAGACCTTTAGATACGGATGAGGCACAGTATAATATTTCTTTCCCAGTAGCTTGCGCTCTTGTTCATGGTGATGTTGGGTATGAGCAGATTAGAGACGAAGCTGTTAAAGACGAGCGTGTGCTCGATATGATGGAGCGGCTGTCATTTGTAATAGATGATGATCTAGAGGCTCTTTTTCCGGAAAAGCGAAAAGCATGGGTGGAGATAAAACTCAAGAATGGCCAGATGTTTTGCAGTGAAGCTGTGGAGGCTCCAGGTGAATCTACTGATCCAAGGCTTGGGCTAGAATGGGTGGAAAATAAGTTTCGTCGCAGGACGGCGGGTTTGATTTCGGCAAGAGGGCAAAACGATATTATCGGTTTTCTGAAAGAACCTACTGGTAGCGTAAAAGAGATGGTTCTTCAAATTAATAAGGCAATGTTGGAAGTGGAGTAATTCGACCGTAAAACGATCGAACGTTTAGCAAAAGGTTGAATTACTTAACTCAACACAGCTCTATAATTTGTATTATGTTGGGCATCACATCAGAATATATATTAGCGAAGAGCCTTTCTATATGATGATAATAGTATTGGAGTAGTTGACTAACGGGAAGGAAGTTACATGACAAAAGATATGTCCTATTTAGGAAGTATGCCAATTGCGGTACTTGGAGCTGGAGCGGTAGGGATGACCTGTGCTGCGGATTGTAAGCTTGCAGGACGAGAAGTTCGGCTTTATTCACGGAGTTTGCGATCCATTAAAGGTCTAGACCGTACCGGCATTCTTCTGGATGGCATCCAAAGAAATCTCTATGGTTTTGAACGATCTGGAAAAGCCCATTTAGATATGTATACTAACGATATGGCAGAGGCTGTTAGGGGTGCTGGTATTATCGTCGTCGGCATAACCGCTCTTTCTCAGGATGATTATCTGAAGCCATTGGCAGGATTGCTGGAAGATGGTCAAGTGGTTCATGTTTTTACGGACAATTACTCCAGTATTTTGCTTCGAAAGTATATGAAAGAGTGCGGTAATGATGCTAGGGTTGTTGTTGGAGGATGGTCGTCTGCCCCTTATGGTACGCGTGTTGAAAAAGTACAAGGCTTTTGGATGCCTCATGTAGGTGCAAAGTATCGTGCGATCACCTTAAGAGGAGCTAGTATGCCTATGACGGATATCGAAGAGTTTATGGAATCTTCTAAATACTTGCCTTGTATGGACGCCATAACTCAAGGGGATGGTCCTGTTGTGGGTGATACTATGCTTGATATTGGGTTCGCTAATGTTAATCCTGTTATTCATGTCCCTGCTTCCATACTCGGGGTTTCTAGCATGGAAAATTGGAGCGATGTTTATGGTAATGAACCAGAGAGTTATTCCATGTATTCCCATGGGCTTTGCCATTCTATTTGTGAAGTTCAGTATCAGTTCTACGGTGAGGAATGTAAGATTGCTGACGCAATAGGCATAGAGATTCCTAGATATAGATACGAGATGTTTTTCTCGCGTCGCTCTGTCTTGACACAAGAGTATATGGGGCTTGACGAAGACGGAAAAGATAATGTGGTATTTCCTCTTAATCGACCGTGTGATGAAGGGAATACCGGGCCAAACAATATCAACCATCGTTATATCACTGAAGATATCCCAATCAATTGTAAAATCTATCATGAGTTGGGAGTGAAATTTGGAGTTAGAACCCCCATTATTGATTCTATGATTGTGCTAGGGGGAGCTATGCATAAAACAGATTGGTTTGAAACTAGTCCTTATGGGCTTGAGCGTCTTGGTATTGCAAACATGAGTAAGGAAGAATTACTTGAGTATTTAAGAGGCGAGTAAGTCGATATGAGAGGTGATGTAAAACAGGGTAATGAGAACTATCGTCCGATAGTTCTCATTACCCTACACGTGTTGTTGCTGATATATTCCGCTTCGGGTCTATTTAGCAAAAGTGCATCTATGGAGCAATTTGGAAGTGTGAGTTTCTTTTTGTTCTATGTTGGGATGCTTTTTGTGTTAGGAATATACGCTATCGGTTGGCAGCAAATACTAAAAAGGCTGCCGCTGACTGTAGCGTTTGCAAATAAAGCGGTAACTGTGATTTGGGGGATGTTATGGGGCGCAGTTTTCTTCAATGAATCTATAACGTTTCCTATGATAATAGGAGCTACTGTTGTGATGATAGGTGTTGTATTGTACTCGTATTCCGACAGAGAGACTGAGAATAAAACAGTAAATTAGTAGACTATAGCTTCTAAAGGGGATAGTTCAGTGCTTTTTTATGCGCTTATTTATCTAGTGGGTGTGTTTATTGCTTCTGTATCTCAAGTTATGCTTAAGAAAGCGTCTTTACGTGAATTCGATAGTATTGTTAGCGAGTATTTGAATCCTTGGGTTGTGGTTGCATATGTACTCTTTTTTATTACAACTCTTTTGACTGTTTATGCATATAAAGAGGTTCCCTTGACGTATGCACCTATATTAGAGTCCTTTAGTTATATATTTGTCACTTTTTTTGGTGTGGTGCTATTTAAAGAAGAATTTGGAAGAAAGAAAGCAATAGCATTAGTTCTTATTCTACTAGGAATCGCTATTTTCACGTTGGGTGTGTAATATAGGTTTAGTTATTCGTATACAAGTAAGATAGATGGTGAGATAGGTTGCTATGGCGCTATAACAAATAATTGCACATTTAAGCGTTTTAAAATAACTTTTCAGCCCCCATTTTTTGATCTTATCTTGGCCCAGAATTATTATTACGGTGTGCTGTAAAAAGTTGTGTAGAGTTCTAAGGAGAAGCGTTGCCAACAGTAAGAATTCTGCTGATTACGAATTTACAATGTTGAGACAAATTGTTGGACTGCTCTATACAATAGCGATCTAAGGAAGATTAATGGTTAGAGAACTAATAAAGACTGTGGTTTCATTGTCGCTGGTTTCGGCTTTGATTCCTGTTCCTGCTTTTGCGGATACCGTAAATGAGGGAGTTCTGCCAAGTAATGATCCTAGCATGTTAAGCGACGATTTAACAGCTGACAGTTCGCAGGGGGATGGTGAAGTCTCGGGAGCTGATGCCGATGAGGTGGTTGATCTCATTCAGCAAAACCCTAAAGGGGATGTATCAACGGATCAATCTTTAGAGCAATCGCAAATCAAAGAAGATGATCTTGCTCAAGAAAACGAAAAGGATTCCGATGAGCTTCTGGCTAATAGTTGGAGGTTCAATAATGGCGTTTTGCTTACGAGTCAAGATGGTGCAAGAACGGATGGCGATGGTGGCATAAGTCTTGCAGAAGCTGTAACACATCCTGATGGTGGATATACAATATTCAACTGGTTTGATATGTTTAGTAGGGGGTACTGCAGTGGTCAAGGTGCTCGTAAGGTCATTGATGTAAGTCAGTGGCAGGGTGCTATCGACTGGGCTGCTGTAAAAGCTTCTGGGGTTGACTACGCCATTATACGTTGCGGTTGGGGTAGTGACTATACATATCAAGATGATACGTACTGGCGTGAAAATGTTCAAGGGTGTCTGGCGAATGGAATACCTTTCGGGGTGTACATTTACTCCTATGCGACCGACACAAACATGGCTGCAAGTGAGGCAGCCCATGTTCTAAGGCTGTTGCGTCAAGAAGGTCTGGATCCTTCGAAGGTTGTTCTTCCTATCTATCTTGATCTCGAAGACAACAGAATAGCAGGTGCCGATTTAGCTGCTACTGCGACAACATTTTGCTCTACAATTCAGTCTGCAGGTTACATTCCAGGTGTCTATTCAAGCGCGTACTGGTGGAACAATAAGCTGACAGAGCCGTGTTTTGATTCGTGGATGAAATGGGTCGCTGAATGGAATGCAAGTATCGGGCTGACTTGTGGCAGATTCGCTGATTTTCCGAACAGCAATAGTGTGTGGCAGTTCTCCGACTATGGAAGCGTCTCTGGTATTTCGGGGCCAGTCGATTTGAATTATACGTATATGCAGGCTGATTGGGGTGAACCTACCCTGTCCGCCGATCTATCCTCCGATGAAAAGACTGCCACTATCACCGCATCCGGTGGGTTGTACTCCATGGCTTCGTCGGTAAGCTTCCCAACGTGGTCCGAAGCTGGCGGACAGGATGATATCGTGTGGTATGGTGCTCGTCGTGCAGCGGACGGCTCTTGGTCCGCTACGGTACCTGTATCGGCTCATGCCACTGCAGGTGACTACTCCGTGCATGCCTACGCCACTGTGGCTGGCGCTACGCGCGGCGTAGGCTCGACGTCATTTAAGGTGACTTCACCTAAAGCTGATGTAACCCTGAAGGCTGACGGTAAGGGCGGCTTCTCAGTGGGGGTTCGTGTTGATGCGGCCTCATGCCCTTCGGGTGTCACGCGTGTACAGGTGCCTATATGGTCTGAGACTGGCGGACAGGATGACCTTGTGTGGCATGAAGCCAAGCGCGGTTCCGATGGTGTATGGAAGGTTACCTCGTCGGTGGCTGAGCACCTCTGCTCTGAGGGAACCTATATGGCTCACGCCTACGTTACGTGCGGCAATGGTGTGTGGACCCATGCGGGCACCGCTGAAGGTGAGGTGACTATTCCGGAAGGATACTGTTCCATTTCAGGTTCGCTTGGTTCTGGTTCGCGTATTGCATATATAAAAGTATCGGGTGCATCTAGCGTTTCCATTCCCACGTGGTCCGATGCAGGTGGGCAGGATGATATCGTGTGGTATGGTGCAGCGCATCAGGGTAATGGCATATGGAAGGCGGTTATCGATTGTGCTAATTTCCGCCAGGCAGGGTTATGTGTATCCCATTTCTATGCTGACGGTAAAGGAGTGGGACAGACTTCTTTCGAGGTTACTGAATCTGAAGTGTGGTACGTTTCCGGCAATCGCACGCTTGATAGTTATCTGAAAACTATCATTTCGCAGAATGGTACCAACCTGAACACGTTGTTTAACTACGTTGCTGGCTATCCCTATATAAATGGTTCTAAGTACCCTTCTGGAAATTGGAGCATTCCGTTTGCTATAGAAATGTATCAGAACCATGGCGGGAATTGCTATCGTTTTGCGGCGCTGTTCTGCTGGCTTGCGCGAGCAGTTGGTTACAATGCTCAAGTGGTATCGGGTCATGTTCCCACTCGGTCGGGTTACAATTCCCCGCATGGTTGGGTTGAGGTTTACGTGGATGGTGCAACATATGTATGCGATCCCGAATCAGCCCACGAATTCCCTGGACGTAATTGGTATATGATCACATATTCGGGTGCACCGTTTACGTATATTAGGTAGAATAATCTGTGGACTGTTCTGCAGTACCCGCATATAACGGGTACTGATTTTGTTTGGATTAGCAATCGTAAACTACTGCCCGATATACGCGTCAAAAAAAGTAGCTTGAATTATTGAATGCACGCAAGTTACTGGTGCTATAGTATATTCGTCTGAGGTTTAATTTAATCGGCTGTGTATGACTGACGCTTGATATACCTTGGTTTTATTAAAGGACTAAACCACTATGACATATTCTTATCTAATACCAATAACTGCTCTGGCAATCATTTTTTATTCAGTCTGTCGTAGTTTTAATTTGACGTTGTCTAGTAAGATTTGTTCTAAAGAATTAGTCACCATAGTAGGGTTTTCTCTTCTAGGTATTTGTATTATATATTGGAAGTTCTTTTGTGGTGCATCGTTTTATGGTTATAACGACATCGGAAGCGACACTCTCAATCAGTACATTCCGTTTTATCTTGATTTTATAGAAGATATTCGTAGTGGCTCATTATCATTTTGGGATTACAATTTTGGTCTAGGTCATAGCATATTTAAGAGTCAGTCTTGGGTTTTTGATCCTTTTCTATGCATTACAGTGTTTTTTGGTTTAGTTTTTGGCGATGTGGCAGTTCCATATGCATTGGTCATGGAACAGTCTTTGCGAATAATATTATGCGCTCTGCTTTGCGATCGGTTTCTTGCGTTTTATTGTAAAACGCCGCTAGCTAGAATAATAGGTTCACTAATTTATGCTTTCAATGGTTTTCTGCTTCTTTGGGGGCAGCACTATTATTTAGGGAATGCATGCATATGGGTTATGCTCGATGCATTGTGTATCGAATTATGTCTTCGAAAACAGAGTTATAAGCACCTTGTAGCTTTGGCTGTATCAATCGCTATGACCATAATATGCGGCATTTACCAAGCCTTTATGGTAATTATGTTCTTATTGATTTATTCAATCATTAGGTCTCTTTATCTGAATGCTAGCTCATCGACTTTAGTATTCTTCAAGTTCATTTACAAACCGGTGCTGTTTGCTCTGATCGGGTGTTTCATTTCGTGCGTTGTCTTGATTCCGTCCGCATCATCCCTGCTTAGTGATTCAACTAGAATAACATCTGGGGGAACTATTCTAGATAAAGTTCTTATAGCGCTGACTTGCATTAACTCTCCACAAGGTATATTTGTTTTCATTAGTCGATTTATGGGAAACAACTTATTAGGAACGGGTCTTAATGAATATCCAATCTTGAACTTCTACGAAACTCCTCAAATTGGTTGTACTTCGCTTATATTCATTTTTCTTGCACTTTTTATTCATTGGTTGTTTACACAAGATAATCGAAAAATACAGATTTTGTGTTCAATTGCCATTTTACTGGTGGTGCTTTTTGTAGTTGACGGGTTTTTGCCAGCAATGTTGAATGTATTTGCTGCAATATCTTACAGGGGTTCGTTCGTTATAGCTGTCTTAGCAGTTTTAATGATCTCTTTTGTCATAGAGAATGTAATTATGGTAAGAAAAATTAACCTGCCAACTTTACTGATAAGCTATATGTTGTCGGGGGCTATATTGATTGCTTGCGCATGGTATGCACCTGAATTTAGCAAGTTGCTTTGTATTATCTTTTTCATAATGATGACCTCGTGTGTTGTATTGTTTATTGTTTACCAAAAGTATATTAGCTCGAAAAAAATCCTACTTTTTTCGCTACTGTTAGTTGTAAGCACTTCTGTCGTAGATGGTTTCTGTACCGTCAATGCGCGAAGTACGCTAAATAGCGAAACGTTTCCTGTTACTGAATTTGCTGGTATTGATGAGGATACCGATAAAGCTTTGGACTATCTTGACGCAAAAGAGAGAAATGACAGTTATTATCGCATAGAGAAGACATACTATGATTGGACTTCTTGGCTAGATGCTTTAGATCAGCATTATGATGCTATTTCGTCATACGATTCAGTTATTTCCGGTGGTCTTCAGCGGTATTATGAAAATTTCTGGCCGAGTATTTCAGTGTTTCCTGGTAATTACATATATACATCGGTTCGTGAAGATTTCAATAATCCCGCTGCAATGTCTTATTTAGATGTCAGATATGTGCTGTCACGTGAACCGTTGAATTACTTATGGTTAGAGGAAATACAAAGAATAGGCGATGTTTATATATACAAAAACATAAATGATGTGTCATTGGGAAGATTGTATTCTTCTGCTATTACTCAAGAAGAATGCGGCAAGCTTTCTGTGGATGAAAGAAAACACATTTTGGACGAGCGTATTGTTGTAGATCCGAGCGAATCCGATAGTGTCGAAAAATTTATTGACTCGACTGGTGCAACTATAGAAAATGTTAACTTCACAAAACATGACGATGGAACACTTACGGGCGTAATTGACACAGACAAGACAGCCATTCTTTCAATCGCTATTCCCTACAATAAAGGTTGGCATGTGTTAGTTGATGGCGAAGAGCAAGAAATCTATACGGTGAACTACGGCTTTTTAGGTACAACCATAAACAGTTCGGGTATTCATAATGTTGAGCTGTATTTTGTGCCAGACGGTCTCAATGTCGGCGCCGCTCTTTCTGTATTTGGGATACTAGCTTTAGTTGGCTCGGGAGTAATTTGTAGAGTTCGGAATAATGACGCAGATTGACAGATTGACATTACCGGGACTTCAAATTAAAGCGACCGAGATACTTTTGCTATGCTAAGTTTATTCGGTTATAAATAGGAGCTTCTGCTGGTGTTTTTTGGAGATTAAAGATACTCAATGACGTATTTTGTTTCAAGAATATTTGAGATAGGGGCACCGGATCAAAATGAGTTAAGATCGCGGGTCACCAGTGTCTTGATGCCAGTTAGCGATTTTAGAATGAAGTTGCTGTTGATTTTTTTCGGTATCGGGTTTTATGCGGTTATTGAGGTTTGTACGGAGTTGTTTGGTGCTCATGTGATAGATGGTTTCTCTTGAGCTTATGTCATATTTGCAATCATTGAAGTGAGTCTTGGTGTCTACGTCTATTTCATTAGCTTTAGAAAAGGTTGTGTTAAATGAGCTCAAATCAGGTCTTGTCGTTAATCTTTATCGTTGTCGCTGTGGTTTTGACAATCTCTTTGGCGATGCTCTACAAACGTATTGTCTTCGCAGGTACCAAGCCGAAAGCTGGCAAAGCCTACATTAATGAACAATACAAAGTGCTTCGGGCGAACGAAAGTAGTCCATCGGAAAAAGGGAGCGCATTTGTTAGCTTGATTACCATGGGACAAGTGCTTGTTCATACGCTCGTGAACAGCGGTAAGAAATATGATGACGGTATTCAGACTAAGTCTTTTTTATTGCAGTTGACCGATGAGAACGTTTCTAGGCTCATGAGTCTTGGCGGTGATTCTTGTGAATAATATAGAGTCAAAGTCTGTATTTCCACAAGATGTATATGAAGCATATGTAAACGGAAGCTCAAAGTTCTCTGACAGGTTTGCTGCCCTCTATGAGGAAATGAACACTTTCTTAGAAAAGGCGGGTTTAACTGAAAAGGTCTAAGTGGGCATGCATAGTACGCTTTTGGGGAATGTGAATTCTGGATCAAGCGGTGCTGATTGCATAGATAAACATTGCTTAGGTTGAAGTTTTGAGTTGAGGTTAATCAAGTGGTATTTAGTTCGCTTGTTTTTCTGTGTGTGTTTCTTCCGGTTGTATTTGCTGTGGTGTTTGTATTACCAGGCGTGCGTTTGAAGAACGTCGCACTTATTGTTGCCAGCTTGTTGTTTTACGCCTACGGCGAGCCAGTGTATGTTTTGCTTATGCTGGTGTCTGCCACAATTAACTGGTTGTTAGGATTACGAGTTGCTCCATCTTGCAGTGATGCGCCTCATTTGAAAAGGCACAAAGTGGTTCTTGGCCTTGCGGTTTCGCTGAACCTGCTGTTTCTTGGAGTGTTTAAATACGCGGGGATGCTGGTCGGGTCGCTGAATGCTGTTATCGGCACAAGTATTCCTGTTCCCGATATCGCACTGCCTATTGGTATATCGTTTTACACATTTCAAGCTATGTCGTATGTTGTGGATGCGTATCGGGGCGAGGTTAAGCCGCAGCGAAACTTTCTAAATGTGCTGCTCTATATCGCTTTTTTCCCGCAGCTTATCGCGGGTCCTATTATCAAGTATCACGACATCGAAAGCCAGCTTACCGAACGCTCAATTACGCTTGAGGGTGTAGCGTATGGCTTTAGACGCTTCTGTGTTGGGCTTGCGAAAAAAGTGCTCATAGCAAACACGATGGCCGTAACGGCTGATGCGGTGTTTACGGCTTCATTCGACGAAATAAATATTGCCGTTGCATGGATAGGTGCACTGGCCTATCTCTTTCAGATCTACTTCGACTTCAGTGGCTATTCGGATATGGCAATTGGCTTGGCTCACATGTTTGGCTTCACGTACAAGGAAAACTTCCAATACCCTTACAGTTCTACGACGATAAAAGAGTTCTGGAGGCGCTGGCATATTTCTCTGTCAACGTGGTTTAAAGAGTACTTGTATATTCCGTTGGGTGGCAATCGCAAAGGGCGTTTGCGGGCTTCTGTGAACAAGATAATCGTGTTTTTATGCTGCGGGCTATGGCATGGCGCTGCGTGGACGTTCGTGCTATGGGGGGCCATTCATGGCCTATTTCTGCTGGTGGAGGAATTCGTTCCTATTAAGAAGCTACCAAAGCCCATCGGGTGGGCATATACCATGGTTGTGGTGGTGTTTGCGTTCGTTTTGTTTAGGGCGGACACCATACAGCAAGGCTTTTTCATGATGCAGCAGATGTTGCTCGGGTTTCATTTTGAACCGGCCGCCATGGCGCTTGCTTTGCGGCAGATGACACCGCTATTTTTTGTTACGTTTGCTGTAGCTTGCATTGCAGCATTGCCTGTGAAAAATGAACTGGAGCGCATAGTTGTGTCGCATGGCGGGCAAGTTGCCTTCGAATGCATAAGCTTCGTGTTGTGTTTTGTTCTGCTGGTATTGTGCGTACTCTCGCTTTCGGGCGGTGGGTACAACCCATTTATCTACTTTAGGTTTTAGGAGGGCCAATGCGCGGGAAGCATGCGATGGTTCGTTGCCCAGCTGCCGTTCAAGGTGCATTTGTCGTGGTATGCGCGATTTGTGTGCTCGTTCCTTCTCTTGGAATGCTATGGGCCCCAACGCAAGAAAGCACCGAGAATCGCGAACTTGCACCAAAACCGGAATTGGTACAAGACGGCTCTCTCAACGTCAACTACCTTGCTGATTGTGGAACATACTTCGAGGATCATTTCGCGTATCGCAACAACCTTGTCGCTGCGAACGCTCGTATTCGCTCGACGGTTCTGGGTGTGTCTTCCTCTGATTCCGTTGTAGTTGGTACCAACGGATGGCTGTACTATGCGGGAACGATTCCCGATTACACCGGTTCGGCGTTGCTGTCGGATCGTGCGGCGCGAAACATCGCGTTCAACCTGTCATTAATGCAAGGGTACTGCGAGGCCCAGGGTGCTTCCTTTACCTTTACGATACCTGCCAACAAAAGCGAGCTGTATCCTGAACAGATGCCCTATTACTATACTCAAGCTTCGTCGAGCAATTTCGACGTGCTTGAACCGTATCTGAAAGAATACGGGATCAATTACCTTGACGTTCAATCGCTCTTAGCCAATGAAGAAGACGTGATGTATTACCAGCGTGATTCTCATTGGAACACGAAAGGTGCCCTTATGGCGTGCGAGGCTTACATGACCTCCGTTGGCGATCCGCTTCTTGGTCTGGAGGGGATTGAAGGACAGTGGGTTGCTAGTCATGAGGGAGATCTTGACGGGATGCTCTATGCGACAGGGGCGACGCTTGAAGGTGATTATTCCTACGATGACTCCTTGTTGTGGGAATATGTTGAGGGTTCTGATGTAATGGATGGATGGATCAACACACGCTCGACTGCGTCGGCAGAACAGCGTCATGGGAAAACGCTGTTTGCGTACCGCGATTCTTTCGCTATCAACATGATTCCTTTCCTTGCTACTGTGTATGAAAACGCCTATTTCAGCAAAATGGTGCCGTATGATCTAACTCAAGTTGGGGCGTACAATGCTGATCGTGTATTAGTGGAGCGTGCGCAGCGACATATGAGGGACCTGTCTTCGTCTCCAGCGATTATGCCAGCGCCGATGGTTGAGCTTGATAGCGGTGTCGAACGCTTAGAGGAAGCATTGCCTAATGGGATAGAGGTTGCTGAAGATGGCCCGTACTACGTAGTTTCGGGAGAGATTCCTCCCGAATACGAGGGTAAAAGCGAGCAGTTGTTTGTTGGGCTATCGAAGTCAGATGGTTTGAGCTGGGTTGTTCCATTTTGCATATCAAGCGATATGAGCGACTATGGTTACAAAGCTTACATAGATAAAGGCTTTTTGAATGATGTTACGGATATTGTTGTCGCATGCGAAAGCGATGGTAAACTAGTCTGCGTTCAGAAAACCAATAAAGTGTGGTAAGGAGCGTTTTTCGTGAAAATGAAGCGTTTTGGCGTGATTGCCATTGTGATGTCTGTTGCGATGCTTAGCGCATTTACTCTGAGTTCTTGCTCGAAGGAAGCGGAAAAACCGCAGGTTGCGACACCAACCGAGCCTGCTGAAGAGCTGCTTGTCATCGGTAGTGAATCCGAAGACGCCTTAAGCATGGTTTTTGAGAACAAAACGGGCAAGAACATCGAAGCGGTTTATCTGGATATCGCTGGTGACGAAACGAGCGAAACGGCGGAGACGAACTTGCTCAGCGGTGACACTTGGGAGTCCGACGTCCGAGCGAAGGTTTTCTGCGATATCGCTTCTAATGCAACTGCTGAGCCCGAGGCAAGCGAAGCTGCCGATGCTGAAGCAAATGAAGAGGATTCAGATCGTATAGTCGACCCTTTGTTTAATGCACAATATGACATGACGCTGGAATTCGCTGATGGCGAGCGCGTTGTTCTTCACAACTTGACGTTCGAAGAGGCCGATGAGGTTGCGGTGCTCATTGATTCTGAGAGCGGTCTTGCGTACCTGACGTTTGATGACAACGGGGCTGGAACGAGCACGCTCGAATCGGAAAAAGCGGTAAAGCAGGCTGCTGATGAAGCTGCGGCCGCAGCTGAGGCTCAGGCTGCTGCCGAGGCACAAGCTGCAGCGGAAGCCGAGGCTGCTGCTCAGGCTGAAGCTGCCGCGCAGGCAGAGGCTGCTGCTAACGCGAATGCGGGGAATGCTGGCAACTACAATTACTCGTATCAAGAGCCTTCTTACTCTGCACCCGCTCCAGATGCGGGCGCTAGTGGCGGTGCTGCCAGTGGGGCAGGGCAGTCCGAGGATTCCTGTATGGATGATCCGCTGTTTAACAACTAACCAATTCGCAAAGGGGTTGCTTGCATGAAAGGCATAATTCTCGCAGGGGGGTCGGGTACGCGCCTGTATCCGCTCACCACGGTCACCTCGAAGCAGCTGCTTCCCGTTTATGACAAACCGATGGTGTACTACCCGCTATCGGTGCTCATGATGGCTGGCATTCGTGAGATCCTGCTCATTTCCACGCCCACCGACTTGCCGAATTTCGAGCGGCTGCTTGGCGATGGGTCGCGTTACGGCATATCGCTTTCCTATGCCGAACAGCCCTCACCAGATGGTCTTGCGCAGGCGTTTATTATCGGCGAGGATTTCATCGCAGGTGACTCTTGCGCACTCGTTTTGGGTGACAACATTTTCTACGGCAACGGTCTTGGTCGCCATCTGCGTGCAGCTGTCGATCGCGCCGAAAGCCAAGGCGGTGCCACGGTGTTCGGCTACCACGTTGACGATCCCGAGCGTTTCGGTGTGGTTGAGTTTGATGAAGAGTTCAATGCTGTGTCCATCGAAGAGAAGCCACAGAACCCTAAGAGCAACTACGCGGTTACGGGCTTGTATTTCTACGATTCCCGCGTGTGCGAGCTTGCCAAGCAGGTGAAGCCCAGCGCGCGTGGCGAGCTTGAGATCACAACGTTGAACCAAATGTATCTGGCGGAAGGCGCGCTGAACGTGGTCACGCTGGGCCGCGGTTATGCGTGGTTAGACACTGGCACCATGGAAAGCTTGTTCGAAGCATCCGAATTCGTGCGGGCGGTGGAACGTAGCCAGGGGTTATCGGTAAGCGTGGTTGAGGAAATTGCCTATCAGAACGGCTGGATCACGCGTGAGGCGCTTGTTGCTGCTGCTGAAAAGTACGGCAAATCGGTGTACGGCAAGCATCTCCAGAAGGTTGCTGAAGGAAAGATTGTTCCGCATAAGGACCGATAGCGTAAGAGTTAGATCAGGGGGAGGGGCTTGTGTGTCAATGTGTGTCAGAGGGTCACACCTAATAGCACATGAATCCCTTGTCACACTCAACACGCACTGTTGTCGATAAAAAGGAGAGACAGCTGTGAACGATACGGGAGAATTCAAGCCCAAGCGAATCATCGTTACCGGTGGAGCGGGCTTCATTGGCAGTAATTTCGTCCATTACGTGGTTGATAATCATCCTGACGTCCACGTAACGGTACTCGATGCGCTTACCTATGCTGGCAACAAAGAAAACCTTGCAGGTATTCCTGAAGACCGCATGACCTTCGTACACGGCGATATCTGTGATGCGGAGCTTGTTGACAAGCTTGCTTCGGATACCGATGCTATTGTTCATTACGCTGCCGAAAGCCATAACGACAACTCTATCGCGAACCCCGAGCCGTTCCTGCGCACCAACGTTGAAGGTACGTATCGCCTGCTGGAGGCGGCGCGCAAGTACGGTGTGCGTTACCATCATATTTCTACCGATGAGGTGTATGGCGACTTAGCGCTTGACGATCCTGCGCGTTTTACTGAAGAAACACCGTACCGCCCAAGCTCGCCCTACAGCTCCACGAAGGCAGCTTCCGACATGCTTGTTCGGGCGTGGCATCGCACGTTCGGCGTGAAGGCCACCATCTCGAATTGTTCCAACAACTACGGTCCGTACCAGCATATCGAGAAGTTTATTCCGCGTCAGATAACCAACATTCTCTGCGGCATTCGTCCCAAGCTTTACGGGGACGGTTTGAATGTGCGCGATTGGATTCACACCGACGATCATTCCCGTGCGGTGTGGGTTATTCTCACCAAAGGTCGCATTGGGGAGACGTACCTCATTGGCGCGGATGGCGAAAAGAACAATATTGATGTGCTGCGCTCTATCTTAGAGCGCATGGGTAAGAGTGCCGATGATTTCGACTGGGTACGTGACCGTCCTGGTCATGACCGTAGGTACGCTATTGACTCCACGAAGCTTCGCCGAGAATTAGGGTGGACGCCGATCCATACCGACTTTGCTGCAGGGCTTGATGCAACAATTGAATGGTATGCAAATAATCGTACTTGGTGGGAGGGTGTAAAGGCCGCTACCGAGGCAAAATACGCAGCGCAGGGGCAATAGAACAGAAGCAATGCTAAGGGTAATACTGTTGCGCGTATGAGATGAGCCGCACTTCGCTACACTGAGAACGATGCTTCATTTGGCCTTGCTGAAAGGACGACATGGAATACGAAAAGAAACTGTCGCTCGAAGAAACTGGGATTCCTGGATTAGTGGTTCTCGATTTGTCCGTGCACGGCGACAGCCGCGGTTGGTTCAAGGAGAATTGGCAGCGTGCCAAAATGGTAGCGCTGGGACTTCCCGACATGCGTCCGGTTCAAAACAACGTGAGCTTCAACGTTTCCCGAGGGGCTACACGTGGCATTCATGCTGAACCGTGGGATAAGTTTGTGTCAGTAGCATGTGGCGAGGTGTTCGGCGCATGGGTAGACCTTCGCCCTGGTAGCACGTTTGGTACGGTGTTCACATGCAAGCTTGATGCGTCAAAAGCGATCTTTGTGCCGCGTGGTGTAGGCAATTCCTATCAAGCGCTCGAAGACGGTACGGCTTACACCTACTTGGTGGATGCGCATTGGAGCCTTGAGCAGAAGAAGACCTACACATTCGTGAACTTGGCTGATCCCGAGCTCGCTATAGAATGGCCTATTCCGCTTTCTGAAGCGGAGCTTTCCGAAGCGGACAAGAATCATCCCATGCTTGCTGACGTGACACCTATGGCACCGAAACGAACGTTAGTTACCGGCTGCAACGGCCAGTTGGGACGTGCTGTACGAAAGCTTGCTGAAGAGCGCGGACTTTCGGGTTTTGAGTATACCGATATTGCTGAGTTCGACTTCTCGAATCCTTCTGCATACGAAGCCTTTGACTGGAGCTTGTACGGCACCATCATCAATGCAGGTGCTTACACGGCGGTCGACAAGGCTGAAACCCCTGAAGGGCGCACTGCTGCATGGAAGGCGAATGCGACAGGGCCGGCGTTGCTAGCGCGTGTTGCCAGTGAACATGGCATCACATTGGTGCACGTGTCAAGCGACTACGTGTTCGATGGCACGGCTGAAGAACACACAGAAGACGAGCCATTTGCCCCATTGAGTGTGTACGGTCAGAGTAAGGCGGCTGGCGACATTGCAGTCGCGAGCGCTCCTAAGCATTACATCCTCCGTTCGAGCTGGGTAATCGGCGACGGTAAGAACTTCGTGAAGACCATGATGGCACTATCACAGCGCTGTGCCGATAGCGATGATTCGTTATCTGAGGTGAAGGTGGTTGACGACCAGTTCGGGCGCTTAACGTTCACGCAGGACATGGCCGAGGCAATCTTTGCCTTACTTGACGGTGGTGCTCCCTATGGCTCATATAACCTAACCTGTTCGGGGCGCGTTGCCTCATGGAAGGATATCGCCGAGCGAGTGTTCGACCTTTCGTGTGGAAATGGAAGTGCTGTCATGCCGGTGAGTACGGATGAGTACGCTCAGGGATCGAATGGCCCGGTAGCGCCTCGCCCAACACACAGCGCATTGAATCTGTCGAAGATCGAAGCTGCCGGATACAACCCGCCTAACTGGGAAGACGAGCTAGCAGCATACGTGAAGCACGAAACAGAAGCGCTGTAGTGCTTTAAGCCATTTCTATCTCATTTGTCTTTTGTATTGGGAAGTCATCTATAGGACTTCCCAATTGAAAAAGGCTGCTCGCGTGCTTGCAGCCAGTTAACAACACCAGATTGAAAAAGGCATGTATTCAAGGGGTTAGGTCGCGAGTTCTACGAACATTTTGGGTTTACCGCCCTTGCGGGCACGCACCGTATGGCGCTTCAACTTCAGCTGGATAGGAGATAAAGTTGGTTGGTCATCGTACACCGCATCGATTGCTGTACTTCGCTGTTGCGTTCGTGCTGCTGTTGTTCTTCGGACTTATCTACGCGTGGTCACTATTTGTGGAGCCGCTTGAAGCCGAATTCGGCTGGCAGCGCTCCGAAACGTCGGTTATTTTCACGTTGTCTATCATCACCTTCTGTGTGGGTATGCTGGTAGCTGGCGTGCTCGAGCAGCGATTCTCGCCGCGCGTGCTGTTGTTGGCAACCGCCGCATGTATCGGCATTGGTTTTGTTGCCTCGACGTTCGCGGAAACGTTGCCGCACATCTACCTTACTTACGGCGTGCTGGTGGGTACGGGCGTGGGGCTTGGTGCCGACTGCGTCATGAGTGCCACGCTCAAATGGTTCCCCGATCGGCAGGGCGTTGCAAACGGCGCGATGCTTATGGGGTTCGGTATGGGCACCATGGTATTAAGCCCGGCGGTTACCGCTATGCTCGGCGCGCTTGGGTGGCGCATGACGCTTGGGGTGCTTGGTGTGGCATTTGCCATCATCGTTGCTGTTGGCGCACTCATTATGCGCCTTCCCGACGAAGAGTACGTGAAGCCGCTGATGGCGAAAGCACACGAGGCCGACATCGTGTCGGCGGTTGACATGAGTGGCACCCAGATGATGAAAACGCCGTCGTTTTGGGTGTTCATGCTGTGGCTGATGCTCGTCACCTGCGGCGGCTTGGCGCTGATCAGCCAAGCAGTGCCGGCTGCAATGGAGCTGCTTGGTTCTGCGTCGGGCGCTACCGGAGGCGAAACGGGCGACGCCGCATTGCTGATGGCCACTGCGGCCATGGGTAGCGTGTCGGCTTTCAACGGCTTGGGGCGCTTGCTGAACGGCTTTATTTGGGACAAGCTTGGCTACCGCGTGTCGCTTTTATGGGTGTCTATTGCCTTTGCAGTTGGTATGCTCTGCTGTGCAATTGCTATGAGCGTTGGTAGCTTCCCGCTACTGGTAGTGGGGTTCGTGCTGCTGGGTCTCATGTACGGCGGCAATATGTGTACGATGTCAACTATGGTAAGCACGTTCTATGGCACGCGCTACTTTGGTATCAACTACGCCATCGCCACCTGCCAGATGATCCCCGCCGCTGTTATTGGCCCGCAGGTTCTGGCTGCGGCACAAATGGGTTCGGGCAGCTATCTGCAAGCGTTCTGGGTGTTTCTCGGTATCGCGCTTGCCGCATTGGTGGTGTCGTTCTTTATCCATCGTCCGAAAGAAAGCATGAACCGCGCGTAGCCGATTGTGCGCGTAGCTGATTGTCTTTGCATGCGCTACATCGCTGGGGCCATTTGAGCCATGAGCCCCAGCGAATCAAAAAACTGCCGCGTCCTTGAGAATTCCTTGAGAAACGCTTCCTAAGCTGTATGCATACGGAAGCGAGAGAAGGGAATTTATCATGGGAAACGTGCTCGAGACGAGAAATCTCACGAAGCGTTTCGGACGTCGTGCCTGTCGTCTTAGTCGCAATAGCGAACACAACTCTGACGTTACCTACGCAGTTCAGGGTGTGAGCTTGCACGTGCCTGAAGGCGTGGTCTATGGCCTGCTCGGACCAAATGGCGCAGGAAAGTCAACCACACTCAAGATGATCGCAGGCATGCTTCACCCCACGTCTGGCACCATTATCTTCGACGGGCATCCGTGGCAGCGTGCTGATTTGTACCGTATTGGGGCGCTCATCGAAAATCCACCGCTGTACCCCAACCTCACCGCGCGCGAGAACTTGCGGGTGCGCACCATGATGCTGGGCATTCCTGAAGCGCGGATCGACGACGTGTTACGTATGGTTGACTTAACCGATACGGGATCGAAGCGCACCGCGCAATTCTCCATGGGTATGAAACAGCGTCTTGGTATCGCGCTTGCCCTGTTGGGGCAGCCAAAACTGCTCATTTTAGACGAGCCGACCAACGGCCTTGACCCGATGGGTGTCGAGGACATACGTCATCTTATTCGTGCCCTTCCCGAGCGCGGCATATCCGTTATCGTGTCGAGCCATATTCTGGCCGAGGTGTCACACGTTGCCGATAAGGTGGGTATCATAACCGAAGGGAAACTGGCGTTTGAGGGCTTACTTGCCCCGGGAACCGACCTGGAACACCTGTTCATGAGCGTGTGTCGCCGTGCTGTGAGCGAGCGCATGCAAGGTGGGCCCGGGAAAGCGGAACGTGAAGAAAACGAGGCGGCCAACGAAACCGTTGCGTGAGGCAAAAGCTGCGGAAACCGCGGAAACCGCAAAATGAACCGAGAAAAGAATCGTAGAAAGAATCGAGGAAGGGAGTAGGCTATGGCAACGAAAGCGCTCGCAACATTTCGCGCGGAAACCCTCAAAGGCCGCCGAGGCGCTGCGCGTAAAATAGCGGTTCTCACACCGCTGCCGTTTTGTTTGCTGGGCATGATGGCGGGTGGCGCGTTTGGTGGAGGTGCTGTTGGTTCGTTTTCCACCTACGGATGGAACTGGTGGTACTCGCTCATGCTGCCGGTCGCATGCGCGCTCATAACGGCATCGATTGCGGGCATTGATGCACGTCAGAAGCTGAAACCCGTGCTGGGGTTGCCAGTGCAGCTTGCACGTGTGTGGTGGGCGAAAGTCGCATATGCGCTCGTACTTGTGGCGGGTGCAAACACAGTGGTATATGTTGCTTCCGTTGCGACAACGCTTCTGGGTGCCAGTGCGCCATCATTACTTGAAGGGCTTGCGACTGTTGCTATTCTCACCATTGCATCGGCTTGGATGGTGCCGGTAGGGTTGGCGCTTACCATGCGGTTTGGCACGCTTGCGGGTATCGCTGTGCCCGCTCTTCTGCAAATTGGCGTAGGAATCAGCATGTGGACAGGAGAATTGTGGTTTTTGTTCCCACCGGCAACGTTACTTTGCGCGGTTGCTCCGTTTGTTGGTGTGGAGCCATCGGGTATACCGCTTGCCGCTGGCGATGCGCTGGGTGTGTTCGGTTGGCAAGCGGTAGCGGGCATCGCCGTGGCTGTGTTGTTCTTTGTCGTGCTGTCGGTTGCTGGTGCGAAGTGGTTCGAAGGAAGGGAGGCGGCATGATGACGTTTATTCGTGCTTTGCGATCAGAGGTTGTAAAACTACGACGCTCGTCATTAGTGGCGCTTCATGTGGTGCTTGCAGTAATACTCGGCGGGTGTGCTGGGGCATACTTCGCGGTAAGCGCGTGGGATACCCTGCTTGGCACCGATGCGTTTTTCCAGCTGCTCGGCGCTGGTGCACCGTTGCTCGCAGGGTTGGCATGCGGGCTTTCGGCGGATGCCGAACACGAAGCGGGCAGGTTTGCAAACGTGCTGGGCGTACCCTGCCGGCGCGCGGCTCTTGCTGCGAAAGTGACTTCGCTTTTGATGCTGGGGTTCGGTGCGGCGCTTATCGCGATGACGCTGTTTCTCTGCATTGTTGCGGCTGCCGGTTGTGCGACGCCTCCGGTTGGCGCATGCGTGATGGCTGCGCTGGGTATTGTGGTAGGAAGTGCTGCTCTTTATGTTGTGTTGTTTTGGATTGCGATGCGATTCGGGCGCAATGCCAGCATCGCCGTAGGTGCACTTGGTTTCATCGCAGCTACGGCACTTTTCGGAGGACTGGCGAACGGCCTGGTAACGGGCACGTTGAGTGGCCAGTTTGCGGTGGGTATCGCGGCGCTTATTCCCTTTGCATGGCCTTCGCGCCTTTCGTCGCTTGCCATTGAGCTTTCCATAGCGCCTTCACTTGCGGGTGATGCGGCAATTGGCGCGTTGTGGGCGGCGCTGAACGTTGTCGGCGTGGCTTGCGCCGTGGGTACTGTATTTGTTTTTGCATGCTATTTCTGTGGTGCGAACCGCTTCGAAGGACGACGTGGCGGTGGGGAATGAAGTGAGGGCTGCAGGCGCCGAGTGGTTTGACACAGATGAGCCTACAGCTGAGAAGGGCCATACTGTCTTGGCGGCACGTATACTAACAAGCATACAGGGAAGCGTCTGGGTGGTGTATCGGGCAGAAATGGCCTGCCCCCAGAAAGCGTGATTGGACGAAAGAACCGGCAAGGAGGTGTGATGCGTGGCGAACGTACTGGTGATTGACGACGAGCCCGCTATCGTTGACGTGCTTGATCGCGTGCTCAAATGCGACGGGCATACGGTGCGTGGCGTTACCGACCCGACGTCGGTGGAAACGCTTGACCTCGCGCGCTTCGATCTGGTGCTCTGCGACGTGATGATGCCCGGCATGGATGGGTTTGAGCTGGTAAGCCGCATTCGCAGTCGAGTTGATTGTCCTATTCTTTTCCTCACTGCTAAAGTGGAGGAAGCCGATGCGGTGGTGGGTTATGGCCTTGGCGCCGACGACTATATCCGAAAACCCTGTGGTACTGCCGAGTTGCGCGCGAAGGTGGCAGCTCATGTACGCCGAGAGTATCGCCAACGTCACGCGTCGCTCGATTTCGGTCGCGTGCGGGTTGACCTTGCGGCTCGGGAAGTGTTGGTGGATGGAGCGGCCGTGCACCTCACTCCAACCGAATATGCCATCTGTGAGCATATGGCGCGTCACCGTGGTCAGGTGTTCTCCAAGGAGTTGCTGCTCGAGCAGGCGTGCGGATGGGATAGCGCAGCCGGTAGTGAAACCATCACCGCGCACGTGCGCAATATCCGTATGAAATTCAAGGAACGTGGCGTGAACCCGGTGGCAACGGTGTGGGGAGTGGGCTACAAATGGGAGCTGTAGCGCACGGAGAAAGGCAAGCTGCTCATTCGATGCGGCAAGGCATGCCATTGGCGCTTGTTATTGTGCGGTATTTCGCCTACGTGCTTGCGGCGGCGGTGGTGCTTCTGGTAGTTGCGTTTGGAGCGTTCGCCATCATGAATGGCAGTGGGCTCGTGTATACAGCGAATTATGCTGAGAATAACGTCGAAGCTACGGTGGCAGCGCTTGAGGCCGGTCAGCTTGATCCTGCGGAAACCCCTGCGTGTTATCGATGGGCGGTGTTCGACAAACAAGGCTCATTCGTGGCGTCTGACCTATCCGATGACGGCGTGCGTGAGCTTCGTTCGGCGCTCGAACGTGCGGGTGTGTTCGAACGTGCGGGTGTGTTCGAGCGTGAAGCGACGACCATACGCCTTGACGGTAACGCGAGCCGCTGCACGTTTGCGACGTTACCCGATGGTTCTCTTTGTGTGTTGCAGTACGATTTTCTGCCCGATTTTGCATCTCGTTCACTGCGCGATGCGTTGCCAAACCCGCAGAACCTGATCATCGCCGCGTATTGCGCGCTGTTCGCGTTGTCAGTGGTACTTGTGGCCATGCGGGCATCGCGGGTGATCTCGCGCAAGATGCGCCCGCTCGTTCAGGTAGCTGAACGTATCGAGCATCAAGAGCTCGATTTCTCCGTGACACCTGCCTCTGTGCGCGAGGTGAACGACGTGCTGGTGGCCATGGATCGCATGCGCGCGGCACTGAGCGAGTCGCTGAAGGCTCAGTGGGCCGCCGACGAGGCACAACGCCGACAGGTGGCGGCACTTGCGCACGATGTGAAAACACCGCTTTCCATCGCTCGCTGGAACACCGATCTGCTTGCCGAGAGCAATCTCGATGCCAGTCAGCGGGCATGTGTGGAAGGTGTGCGTTTGGGGGTGGAGCGCATGGAAAGCTATGTACGAACGATGCTGGAGGTGTCGCGCAGCACGGCAAACGCTTCATCACGAACAAGTTACCCTGTGCAGAGCGCTGTTGATGTTGGGGCGTTTGTGCAGGTTATCGAACGTGAAGCTCGTGTGTTGTGCGATACACGCGGGGTGGCGCTCGATTTTACCTGTTTGATCGACGGCGGGTTGAAGACGACAGCATATTCTTATCTTGGGGCACCTTCTTTAAGCTACGCAACGCGAAGTGACGGGGAAGGGGAAGATCTCGTGCGTGCTGTTATGAACTTAGTGGGAAACGCGGTTGAGCATGCGCCAACGCACTCAGCGGTTCATGTGAGCATAAGCGCTACCGAGCCCGCTATTGTCGCAGGTTCGCTTACCGAAAACGTACAAACTGATGTCGTTGATTTGGTTATTGCGCCTGCTGTTGCTACAGGTTTGCTTACCATTGTTGTAGAGGACGAAGGCCCGGGCTTCTCGCGTGATGCACTCGCGCATGCTACCGAGCGTTTCTTCACCGAGTGCTCCGATCGCAACCACGCAAGTGGCCATTACGGTTTAGGGTTGTCCATTGCAAGCGACATCGTACGTGCGCATGGTGGGAAACTCACGCTCGAAAACACTCCACTGGGAGGCGCGCGTTGTACCATGGAAGTTCCGGTATGTACGCGCTACGAAAAAAGTGACGCCTGTGGCGTGAAAGAGCAAGCGGAAGGGGAGGGCTGGGAAGAGGGGCTACCAAGGGGATAGTAAGAACTATCAGGAACCACCTGCGACGGGACGAAATGTGGTGGGCCCGGCCGGATTCGAACCGACAACCAAAGGATTATGAGTCCCCTGCTCCACCGTTGAGCTACAGGCCCGCGCTCGCGCTGCTCTATTTTAGCGAACCGCCGTGAAAACGCCAGAAGGAATCGCAATTTTTTCGAAAATTCCCCCTTGCGCTTAAGGGGGGAATGCTTATAATACAGTCTTGCGCGATTGAGGCGCGATATTCCTCGGTAGCTCAACGGCAGAGCATCCGGCTGTTAACCGGAGGGTTGTAGGTTCGAAACCTACCCGAGGAGCCAGACATGATAAGGCTCGTCCGCGGACGAGCCTTTTTGCTGCGATATGAAGGTGGGAAGCGAATGCGCGAGAAGCTCGAGAAGATCATCAAAGCCTACGAGGACCTTCAAATGAAGATGGGTGACCCTGCGGTGCTCGCCGATCAGAAGGAGTACAACCGCCTAGCTAAGGAATACGCCAATCAAGGCCCGTTGGCGGCGAAGGCGCGCGAGTACGTGCAGGCTTCCGACGATTTATCGGCCGCCAAGGAAATGCTTGACGATGCCGATATGAAGGAGTTTGCGCAAGAGGAAATCGCCTCCATCGAAGAGCGGCTTCCCCAGCTGGAAGAGGATATCAAGTTCATGCTCATACCGTCCGATCCGGCTGACGAGAAGGACATCATCGTGGAAATCCGCGCGGCTGCCGGCGGCGACGAGGCAGCCATCTTTGCGGGCGATCTGTACAAGATGTACATGCGTTTCGCAACTGAACAGGGCTGGAAGACCGAAACCATGGATGTGTCGGCGTCCGAAGCTGGTGGTTACAAGGAAATCCAGTTCAAGGTGAAGGGCGATCACGTGTACTCGGTCATGAAGTTTGAAAGTGGCGTGCATCGCGTGCAGCGCGTTCCCAAAACTGAAAGCCAGGGTCGCATTCACACCTCCACCGCAACCGTTGCAGTGCTGCCCGAAGCCGATGAGGTTGAAGTGGAAATTAACGAGAACGACCTGCGTATTGATGTGTATCGCGCCGGTGGTCCCGGTGGTCAGTGTGTGAACACCACTGACTCTGCAGTGCGTATCACGCATATTCCTTCCGGCTTAGTGGTGCAGTCGCAAGACCAGAAGAGCCAGCTACAGAACAAGATTGCGGCAATGAGCGTGCTGCGTGCGCGCCTGTACGAGAAGATGCTCGCCGAGCAGCAAGCCGCCGAAGGTGCCGAGCGCCTGGCGCAGATTGGATCGGGCGACCGCGCCGAGAAGATTCGCACCTACAATGGCCCGCAGGACCGCGTGACCGACCATCGCATTGGCTACAACGGCACGTATAACGGGGTGCTTTTGGGAGCGGGCGGCGCGGGCTTATCCGAGCTGATCACGGCGTTGCAGGCAGCCGATCGTGCGCGGAAGTTGGAACAGGCCGTTGACTAACGACGTGTGGACCGTCCGTGCTGCCCTCGACTGGACGGTTGGCTATCTGGGGCGCAAGGGCGACGAAAACCCGCGGTTGTCGGCCGAATGGCTCGTCTGCGAAGCGTGTAACATGAGCCGCGTTGAACTGTACGTGAACTTCGATCGGCCGCTTTCCCCTGACGAACGCGCGGTACTGCGCGGTTTTGTGTCGCGCCGTGGCGCGGGTGAGCCTTTGCAGTACATAACGGGGGAAGTGGCATTTCGCTACATTACGCTTGCGGTCGAACCAGGCGTGCTTATTCCCCGGCCTGAAACCGAGGTGCTTGTCAGCGTGGCACTTGCCATGCTGCCGCCCGAGCCGCGCCGACGTGCTGTCGACTCAACGATGACCCCTGACGAAACGGCTGCAATGCTGGTGGCAGCTGCTGCAAAGTTGCAGGGTGAAGTTGCGGCTGACTCGCAGGGGCTTGGTGTGGTGACGAGTGTTGACAGTGTGTCACTGTCAGATAGTGTGTCTCTATCCGGCAGTGCGTCCTTGGACGCGGCGAATGCAGCGCACGCAGCGGACCGAGTCGTACCGCTGCTGGTAGCCGATATTTGCACAGGTTCAGGCTGTATTGCTTGCTCGCTTGCGCACGAGCGCTCCGATGTGCACGTTATTGCGACCGATATCGCCCCTGAAGCTGTGTCGCTTGCGACGCGTAATGCTTCGCGGCTTGATCTACAGGATCGTGTGGGCATCATCGCGTGTGATCTGGGCGAAGGCGTCGACGTTAATCTTGCGGGATCGTTTGACCTTGTTGTGTCGAACCCGCCGTATGTTCCCACGAACGTGCTACGCGATATTCCCCGTGAGGTTTCTGATTTCGAGCCGGCGCTTGCACTTGATGGAGGTCCCGATGGCTTGTATGTGTTTCGTCGGCTGGCGGCGTGGTGTATGATCGCGCTTAAACCGGGTGGCGCGTTTGCGTTTGAGCTGCATGAAACCTGCCTAGACGCTGCACGGGATTATGCGTACGACCTGGGGTTTGAACACCTTGCGATAGATGTCGACCTGGCGGGCCGTCCGCGCGTTCTATCAGGCAGAAAGCCCGCGTAGTGCCAAGCGGGAAAGCATTCGGGGGATACGATGATTAATTTCGCCACCCCTGCGCAAGGCTAAAACGGCACGAGCCAGCATTTTTGAGAGCATGATTTCGGCACATACCAACACAGTGGCAACGTGAGGAAGGTTCACAGTATGAACTCTGCAGAAAATGTCTTACAAACTCACCTCGAAGCGTCGTTGAACGTGCTGCAAAAGCGGCTCGACGGTCGTACCCCGCGTATCGGCATTATCCTCGGGTCGGGCTTGAACCCGTTTGCCGACAGCATTGCCGATGCAGTGCGTATTCCGTTTGCCGAGGTACCACACATGAAAGTTTCCACTGCCAATGGTCATGTGGGTCAGTTCGTGTGTGGTAACGTTGCCGGCACGTGCGTACTCGCCATGCAGGGCAGGCTGCACGGTTACGAGGGTGTGAGTTCGCAGGATGTGGCGTATCCGGTGTGGCTTATGGAAAAGCTCGGGGTAGGCATACTTATCACCACAAACGCTGCCGGCGCGCTGAACTCGGCATATCATGTGGGCGACTTCTGCATCATGTCCGACCAGATCAACTTCACGGGACGAAATCCCATAGCGGCCGCAGACCCAGCGCGCATGGCCGATCGGTTCGTGTCTATGCTCGATGCGTTTGACCCCAGCCTGCGCGCCATTGCACACCGCGTGGCGAATGCGCATAGCATTCGCGTACAGGAGGGCGTGTACGTGGGACTGCTTGGGCCGAGTTTTGAAACGCCAGCGGAAATAAGGATGCTGCGGGCGTGGGGCGGCGACACGGTTGCCATGAGTGTGTGCGAGGAAGTTATCGCCGCGCGACATGTGGGCATGCGTGTGTTGGGTATCTCGCTTGTGTCGAATATGGGCTGCGGTATTGATGGCGCTAACCCATCTGATTTAGAAGTCATTGACGTAGCTGCAACGCGTGCCGACGATTTCAGTCGCTTGATCTGCGGTATCGTGGAGCAGCTGTAAGCGTTCGAGTGCTGCGTACGGGCGGCTACGAGCAAGGAAAGAGGACATCTATGAATGGGCGCGGCGTGCGTGTACACGAAACGGCATCCATTGCGAACACCGCCGTCATCATTGGCGATGTGTCGGTGGGAAAGGATGTGTCGGTACTGCCTGGTGCCACGTTGCGTGGTGATTCAGGGAGTCGTGTTGTCGTAGGCGAACGGACAAACGTACAGGAAGGGGCGTGTCTTCACGTGAGTGAAGGGCACGACACGATAGTGGGCCAAGGCGTGACGATCGGCCACGGTGCTATCGTGCACGGTTGTACGGTTGGAGACAACACGCTTATTGGTATGGGCGCCATCATCTTAGACGGAGCACGCGTAGGCGCAAACTGCATCGTAGGGGCAGGTTCTCTTGTGACCGGCGGGAAGGTGATTCCCGATGGCATGTTGGCGTTAGGCAGTCCCGCAAAGCCAGTTCGCCAGCTAACGTCTGACGAAGTGGAGACAAACCGTCGCAATGCCGATGAGTACGTGCACATCGGTCGCGAGCTCGCCGAAGCCGGTCATGCTGTTCTCGCTTCGCCTAAGTGTGCTGATTGCGCGAATTGATGCCGTCTGGCGAAACCCGACGGCGGCACGCAATTTGCAAGAGTATACTTATCGCTCAACAAGTTCATACATGAAATGCGTTGAAGAGGAAGAGTAGGGAACAATCCCATTCGCAGAGAGCCACCGGATGGTGAAAGGTGGCAGTGGGACGGTCCGAACGCCCCCTCCGAGCAGTTCAGGGTGAACACCACGTGCCGATGTGGACGATCTCCGCAGATGGCACATGGTAAGTAAGCTGAACCGGTGACTCCGTTATCCGTCACGCCCGCAAGGGGTGGTAAGTCGATCGAGGTCCTGGTGCAGCGCATCGGGATTTTTTGTTTTCGGCGAGCGCTCGAGTGTTGGTGTGGCGCGAGAGTGTCGGAGGCATGGACACGAGCAGGGAAGGAAGGCAAGCTTATGGAGCTGAAAAGCGACTCCGTCAGATGCGGCGTAGCCCGCGCACCGCATCGCAGCCTGTTGAAGGCAGACGGCGTAACTGATGAGGAGATGAAGCGGCCGCTCATTGCTGTATTCAACTCAAGAAACGACATTATCCCCGGTCACAACAACCTGGACAAGATAGCAGATGCGGTGAAAGCTGGCATTTATATGGCTGGCGGCGTCCCATTCGAGGTATCAACCATTGGCGTGTGCGACGGCATTGCTATGAACCATTTGGGTATGCACTACTCGCTCGTGTCGCGCGAAACTATCGCCGACTCTTTCGAGATTATCATGAACGGCCATGCCTTCGATGCGGCCGTATGTATTCCCAACTGCGACAAGATTGTGCCAGGCATGGTACTTGGCGCTTTGCGCGTGAACGTTCCCACTGTCTTCGTGTCGGGCGGGCCTATGCTCGCTGGCAAGCAGAAGGGGGGATGCGGCCCCACCACCGACCTGAACACGCTGTTCGACGGCGCGGCGGCGGTGATGAATGGCACCATGACCGAAGAAGAACTCGCTTATTTCGAAAACACCGCGTGCCCCACGTGCGGCAGTTGCTCGGGCCTGTTCACGGCGAACTCCATGAACTGCTTGTGTGAGGCATTAGGCATTGCGCTTCCCGGAAACGGCACCATTCCTGCCGTGTATTCCGAGCGCATTCGCCTGGCTAAGCACGCCGGCATGAAGGTGATGGAGCTTCTCGAGAAAAACGTGCGCATCCGTGACATCGTGTCTGCGGCCGCTATTCACAACGCCATGGAATGCGACATGGCCTTTGGCGGCTCCACAAACACCGTGCTGCACCTCACGGCAATCGCACAAGAGGCGGGGCATCCCATCACTATGGACGACTGGGACGCTGCAAGCGCTCGTACGCCTCACTTGTTGAAGCTGCAGCCGTCTGGCCCGCGCCCGCTCTCCGACTTGTACGAGGTAGGAGGTGTGCCGGTAGTCATGCATGAACTGGCCGAACTTGGTTTGCTCGACGAAAGTGCGCTTACGTGCATGGGTCCTTTGCCCGAATACCTAGAAGCGTGCTGTCCGCCGGCCGACGGTGAGGTGTGCCGCACGCATGACAACCCGCTTTCGCCGCAAGGTGCCTTGCGCGTGCTGCACGGCAACATTGCACCTGACGGTGCTATCGTGAAGAAGAGCGCGGTGGCGCCCGAGATGATGAAGCACACGGGCCCTGCCAAGTGCTTCGATTCTGAAGAGGCAGCGTGCGATGCCATCAACTCCGGCAAGATTGTCGCTGGCGACGTGGTAGTTATTCGCTACGAAGGTCCCAAGGGCGGGCCGGGAATGCGCGAGATGCTCACGCCTACGAGCTCTATCTGCGGCATGGGTCTTTCGTCAAGCGTGGCACTTATTACCGACGGGCGTTTCTCCGGCGCAACAAAGGGTCCGGCCGTTGGACACGTGAGTCCTGAAGCTGCAGCCGGTGGCCCCATTGCACTCATCCAAGACGGCGACTTGGTAACTGTCGATATTGAGGGTGGAGCACTCACACTCAATATCAGCGACGAAGAACTCGAAGCCCGTCGTGCCGCGTGGACGGCACCCGAACCGAAGCACAATCATGGCGTGCTCGCCAAGTACGCGCGCATGGTCACTTCAGCAGATAAGGGGGCGTATTGCTCGTGAGCAAGAAGAATCAAACTGTCGCCGCCGATGCGTGTCTCATAGGCACGCCACGGGGGTTGGGCAGCAAAACCGACAAGCAAGGTACGCGCATGACCGGCGCGCAGGCCATCATAGCATCGCTTGAAGCTGAGGGTGTCGACCTCGTGTTCGGTTATCCTGGCGGTCAGGCTATCAAAATCTATGACGCGCTGTACGACAGCACGCAGATCACGCACGTGCTTGCACGCCACGAGCAAGGCGCGGTGCACGAGGCCGACGGTTACGCGCGTGCCACGGGTAACGTGGGCGTGGTGCTGGTCACGTCCGGTCCTGGTGCTACCAACACGGTTACCGGTATTGCTACCGCTTACATGGACAGCGTGCCGTTGGTGGTGGTGACCGGTCAGGTTCCCCGCGGTGCTATTGGTACCGACTCCTTCCAGGAATCCGACATTGTGGGCATCACCATGCCCATCGTGAAGCACAGCTACTTGCTGCAAAACGTCGAGGACATTCCCCGCACGTTCCGCGAGGCGTTCCATATCGCCAGCACAGGGCGTCCTGGTCCGGTGCTTATCGACGTGCCGAGCGACCTAAACAGTGAGATGATCACCTTCGAGTATCCCGACGAGGTGAACCTGCCATCGTACAAGCCGAATTACCGTGGCAACGCCAAGCAGATTCGTGCAGCGGTAAATGCCATCCGTGAAGCACGCAAGCCTATTCTGTATGCCGGCGGTGGCGCCATCACTTCCGGTGCGTCGGCTGAGCTTATTGAGCTTGCCGAACGCATGCAGATTCCTGTGGTCACGACGCTTATCGGCAAAGGCGTGTTTCCGGCCAGCCATCCGCTGAACATGGGAGCAGTCGGCATGCACGGTTCGAAGTACTCGAATTTGGCCATGACCGAAAGTGACCTGATCATCGCTGCAGGTGCGCGCTTCTCCGATCGCGTGACGGGCAAGCTCTCCGAGTTTGCGCCGCATGCTAAGGTGGTGCATATCGATATTGATCCGGCAGAGATCGGAAAGGTGCGCGAAGCACAGGTGCCTATCGTGGGTGATTTGAAGGGTGTGCTCGCGGGTATCAACGCCGCGCTTGCGAAGGAAGGGGCAACCCCCAACGATGAGGAATGGATCGCGCAATTAAGCGAATGGCGTGAGCGTTTCCCGTACTATCATCCGAGCATTGACGAGTCGGAGGGTGGCATCGTTCCAGAAATCGTCATGCAACAGCTTTCCGCCAAGCTCGATCCCGCGGGAAGTGTTGTGGTTACCGAGGTGGGCCAGCACCAGATGTGGGCACATCAGTACATCGACCGTGAGTTGCCGCGCACGTTTGTGTCGAGCGGTGGCGCGGGAACCATGGGGTTCGGCTTCCCGGCTGCTATTGGTGCGGCCATCGGGTGCCCCGGCAAGCAAGTGGTGTGCATCGCTGGTGACGGGTCGTTCCAGATGAACAGCCAGGAAATGGCCACTGCCGCCATCAACGGCGTGCCGGTGAAAGTGCTGATTTTGGACAATCGCTGCCTTGGTATGGTGCATCAGTGGCAAAAGCTCTTCTATGAGGGACGCTATTCATCCACCGAACTTGCTGCGAACCCCGATTTCGTGAAGCTTGCCGATGCGTACAGCTGGCGTGCCGAACGTGTAAGTGCTCCAGAAGAGGTTGACGAAGCGCTCGATCGCATGCTTGCCGCGGACGGTCCGTACCTGCTTGACGTGGCTATTTCGCGCGATCAAAACGTGTATCCCATGGTAGCTCCGGGCAAGGCGCTTGACGACGTGATGGGTGCCATTGACGTTGCGGTAGGCGCGGTTCGCACAGAAATGCCAGCAAGTGCGCAACCCTCACCCGAGGCATCACCTTGCGCTCGCGTGGACGCGCAGTTCGGCGGACGTTGGAACAGCGACCCGAGTGATACGAAGCCTCGTATGTCAGCAAGCCAAGCTGCTATCGATCTAGCGCCGAGCACGTTGGGCTCAAAGCCGGATGCATCGCTTGTCGATGCGTCCGATGCGAAGGAAGGGGAGTAGTCATGAAGCACATTCTCTCTGTTCTAGTTGAGAACAAGCCAGGCGTGCTGTCGCGCGTGACCGGTCTGGTGTCGCGCCGCGGGTTCAACATCGAGTCGCTGTCTGTTGGCCCAACGGAAGATCCCACCATGTCGCGCGTGACCGCCATCGTGAACGCCGACGACGTAGGTTATGAGCAGATTACTAAGCAGCTGCACAAGCTCATCAGCGTGTACAAGATTAACGACCTTACCGACGAGCGGGCGATCGAGCGCGAGCTGGCGCTGTTCAAGGTGAACGCCGCACCTGAGCGCCGCAGCGAGATCATCGAGATCTCAAATATCTTCCGCGCTAATATCGTGGATGTGGGTCGCGGGTCGCTAACCATCGAGGCAACCGGCGACGAGGACAAGCTGAAGGGTTTGGAGGATTTGCTGCGTGCGTACGGCATCAAAGAGATCGTGCGCACCGGTAAGATCGCTATGAGCCGCAATGCGAAGGAATAGCGCAACACCGCCGCGCGCAGACAAAGGAATGGCAGGTAGGTCAGGTCACTATCTGTTACTATAAGGGAACGAACAGCTGACACGAAAGGAACGAGATAATCATGGCTGTTACTATCTACTACGAAGAGGATTGTAATCCGCAGATCATCCAAAACAAGAAGATCGCCGTTATCGGCTATGGCTCCCAGGGTCATGCCCATGCACTGAACCTGAAGGACTCGGGTTGCGACGTGCGCGTTGGTTTGCGTGAGGGTTCCAAATCGGCCGCTGCTGCTGAGGAAGCGGGCCTGAAGGTGATGTCTACGGCCGACGCCGCCAAGGAAGCCGATCTTATCATGATCCTCGTTCCCGACGAGCTGCAGGCGCAGGTGTACGAAGAGTCCATTGCTCCCAACCTGAACCCGGGCGACACGCTGGCCTTCGCTCACGGCTTCAACATTCACTTCGGCTACATCAAGGCACCCGAGGACGTGAACGTCATCATGTGCGCCCCGAAGGGTCCGGGCCACATTGTGCGCCGTCAGTACACCGAAGGCTCTGGTGTGCCTGATCTCGCGTGCGTGGCACAGGACGCCACGGGTGATGCGTGGGATATCGCCATGTCGTACTGCTGGGGCGTGGGCGGTGCCCGTTCTGGCATCATCAAAGCCACGTTTGCACAGGAGACCGAAGAAGACCTGTTCGGCGAGCAGGCCGTGCTCTGCGGCGGTTTGGTTGAGCTGGTGAAGGCAGGATTTGAGACGCTGGTGGACGCAGGATACCCGCCCGAGCTTGCTTACTTCGAGTGCTACCATGAAATGAAGATGATCGTTGACCTCATGTATGAGAGCGGCATCCACTTCATGAATTACTCCATTTCCAACACTGCCGAGTACGGCGAGTACTACGCTGGCCCGAAGGTTATCAACGAGCAGAGCCGCGAAGCCATGAAGCTCATCCTTGAACGCATCCAGAACGGCGAGTTCGCGCGTGAGTTTGTTGCCGACTGCAAGAACGACCACAAATGGCTCGTTGAGCAGCGCGAAGCCATCAACGACCACCTCATCGAGCAGACCGGCGAGAAGATTCGCTCGATGTTCAGCTGGATCAAAAAATAGGTTCGCTTTCGAACGTAGGCATTTTTGTGTGCTTGCGTGAATTTGCGTGAACGAAAAAGGAAAGCCGCCTTGTGCGGCTTTCCTACTCGATGGGGAAAGGAATGGTTGCGTCATGCTGCTGAATTGTCTGCTCGTAGGCGCTGGTGGGTTTGTGGGTTCGATTGCTCGCTACCTGCTTGGGCTTCTGTCGGTAACCGACACGGCTGCGGGTTCTTTTCCTGTTGCGACGTTTGGAGTCAACGTTGCGGGCGCCTTCCTCATCGGTTTTGTAATGGCGCTGTTCACTAAAGGAACGGGTATGAGTCCGCAGCTGCTGCTGTTTTTGAAGGTGGGCATGTGCGGCGGCTTCACCACGTTTTCAACGTTTAGCTTAGAGTCGTTGTCGCTTATCGAGAGTGGGCATGTAGGCATGGCTGCGGTATACATGGCCGCGAGCGTGGCTGCATGTCTTGTCTCCGTTGCGCTTGGCTCGTGGGTAGCGCGCTAAAGAAACGCTGTATTGTCGTATACTCTGCGCACCCTTTCGTGCTTGAACGACCGGTTGCGTGAAATTTCGCTGCCGTGCGACGCTGCTGTGCGGTTTCGCCTTATCATAGGGGCATTATGCTTCGTGCGGTGCCGCGCGCCGCACTCAACCGATTCCGAAGCAAAGGTGGTTGCCGCTATGACGAAGAAGATTCTTGTTGCTGATCGCATGGCCGATGAGGGGATTGAGGTTCTGCGAAACGCTGGATACGAGGTTGACGTAAAACTCGATATGACGCCTGACGAGCTTGTCGCCACGATTCCGCCCTATGATGCGCTCATCGTGCGCTCGGCCACGCCGGTCACGCGCGAAGCAATTGAAGCAGCTCAGAATCTGAAAATCATTGGGCGAGCGGGCGTGACGGTCGACCGCATCGACGTTGAGGCTGCAACCGAGCATGACATCATCGTGTGTAATGCGCCCACGAGCAATATCGTGTCGGCCGCCGAACACACCATGGCACTCATGCTGGCCTGCGCTCATAACCTCGCACAGGCTAACGCCAGCATGCACGCTCATAAGTGGGAACAAACCGGTTTCATGGGGGTAGAACTCTACGGCAAGACGCTTGCTATCTACGGGCTGGGTCGCGTGGGTGGCTTGGTTGCTGAGCGTGCGAAGGTCTTCGGCATGAAGATCGTCGGGCATGACCCGTTCTGTAGCCGCGAGCGTGCCGAGGCGCTTGGCGTTGAACTGCGTGAAACCGTGCTTGAGGCGCTTGCCGATGCCGACTTCATTACCGTGCACGTGCCGCGCACCAGAAATACTGTTGGCATGTTTGGTCCGAACGAGTTCGCTGCCATGAAAGACGGTGTCATCTTGCTGAATGCTGCAAGTGGCGGTATTTTCGATACCGAGTCGATGGCCGATTTCATCGCTGCGGGCAAGATTAGTGCGGTAGGCGTGGACATGCACGATCAGGAGCCGTGTTTTGACTCGCCGCTGCACGAGTTTCCTAACGCCATTCTTACGCCGCGCTTGGCGTCGGCAAGTATCGAAGCGCAGCGTCGTGCCGGCACGCAGATAGCCGAGTATGTGATGGCGGGTCTTGAAGGGTCGCTTGTGGTTACCGCAGTAAACGCGGCACCTCTGTCGGCTGAGGTTATTGGGTTGGTTGGCCCGTACGTGAACGCCTGCGAGATGATGGGTCGTATCATCGCTCAAATCAAGGGCGGCATTCCCCGCAACATTCATGTGACCACGGCAGGTCTTATCTCAGAAAGCGATCCCACTGCACTGGTGGCTGGTGCCTTGAACGGTATTCTGTCGTATCGTCGTGCGGGTACGGTGTCGGTCATTAACGCGGCGTCAGTGGCGCAACGTCACGGCATCAAGGTGTCGACGTCGACTATGGTTGACGCCGGTGAGTATGCCTCAACGGTGAGTATTTCTGCGGCGGGGGTGGAGGCTGGTACCACGTTGTACGGATCGTCGCAAGCGCCACGCATCGTGTCACTGCTTGGGTATAAGATCGACATTATCCCTGGTAAAAACATGCTTGTGTTTGAGTACCTGGATGCGCCGGGTCGTATTGGTGTTATTGGAACCGTGCTTGGAGAAGCGGGTGTGAATATTACTACTATGCAGATCGGCACGAAGGTAGACCAAGACACTGCGCTCGTGGTTATGAACGTGGAAGGCGATGTGCCTGATGAAGTGCTTGAGCGTCTCCGTGCGGCGATTGATGACCTGAAGAGCCTTATGCATATTAAGCTGTAAAACTGTATATAACTGTGGTATTATGGCCCGAATTTAATTGAACCGAATCGAGGCGACAGGGAAGGAAAGGTGAGCCATATGACTCGAAAAATTAACATTTTCGACACCACATTGCGCGATGGCGAGCAGTCGCCAGGAGCGTCGATGAACACCGAGGAAAAGCTGGTTGTCGCGCGTCAGCTGCTGCGTTTGAACGTGGATGTCATCGAGGCTGGCTTTCCCATATCGAGTCCTGGCGATTTTGAAAGCGTGCGTCGCATCGCTGAACTTGCAGGTGACGACGCTACGGTCGCTGGTCTCACCCGTGCGGTACACAAGGACATTGATGTGGCTGCCGACGCGCTGAAATATGCCAAGCGTCCTCGCATTCACACCGGCATCGGCGTGTCACCCTCGCACTTACATGACAAGCTTCGTATCACCGAAGAGCAGTGCATCGAACGCGCCGTTGACGCAGTGAAGTACGCTAAGGGTTATGTGGAGGATGTACAGTTCTACGCCGAAGACGCGGGCCGCTCTGACTACGACTTTCTCGTAAAGGTTATCCAGGCGGTCGTTGACGCTGGGGCCACGGTGGTGAACATTCCCGACACTACGGGTTACTCGCTGCCCGAGGAATTCGGTGCCCGCATCGCGTACCTTATGGAGAACGTGCGCGGCATCGAAAATGTTACGGTGTCGGTACACTGCCATAACGACCTTGGTATGGCCACCGCACTTGCCATGGCGGGTGTGAAAAACGGCGCTACGCAGGTGGAATGCACCATCAACGGTTTGGGTGAGCGTGCAGGCAATACCGCCATGGAAGAAGTGGTCATGGCCATTCGCATGCATGAGGCCGAGCTTGATGCGCATACCGACATCAACACGCGTGAGTTCATTAAGGCAAGCCGTCTGGTGAGTTCTATTACGGGCATGAATGTGCAGCCCAATAAGGCCATTGTGGGTGCGAACGCTTTCGCCCATTCTTCAGGCATCCATCAAGATGGCGTGCTTAAGAAGCGCGATACCTACGAGATTATCGATCCGGCCGATGTGGGCGCGGGAACAAGCCAGATTGTACTCACGGCACGTAGCGGGCATGCGGCGTTGAAGCATCGCTTGGAAGAGCTTGGTTATGAGCTTGAAGGTGAGCAGCTCGATCAGGTGTATGAGGCGTTCTTGAACCTCGCCGACAAGAAGAAAGAAGTTTACGACGAGGATCTGGAAAGCTTGGTACAGGAGCGCGACCGCGTTGAGCAGAGTTCGGCATACACGTTGGTAGGCGTGCAGACGAGCTGTGGTACCGACATGATTCCTACGGCAACGGTAACGCTGCGTAACGCCGCCGACCAGACGGTGACTGCGTGCGACTTCGGCACCGGTCCGGTAGACGCAATGTATAAGGCGGTAAATAAGATCGTCCAGGTGGAGAACGACCTCACCGAGTTCAGCGTGCAATCGGTTACCCGCGGTATCGATGCGCTGGGTGAAGTAACCATTCGCGTGATGGCACCCGATGGAGAGGTGTATTCGGGTCGCGGCGCTGACAACGACATCACCGTGTCGTCGGCAAAGGCGTACGTGAACGCATTGAACCGCCTGATCAACGACAAGGCACAAGCGCACGCGCGGTAACCACGCCGTGTAACTGGCATATGTTTCACAAAGCCCCGGCAAGCAGGTGTCGCGCCGGGGCTTTGTGTGTAGTAATGCAGTAAGGGAGAAGCTCATGTTCGATAAGTACGCGCTTGCGAGTGTCATCAATGATGCCTTGGGCGATAGTATTGCTGTGGTTGACGAACCTCTGTCTGCGCACACTACGTTTCGCATCGGGGGGCCAACGGCTGTGTACGCGCGTCCGGCTAGCGTTGAGGCGGTCGCGCAAATCGTGCGCATCTGCGCGCAGGCGGGCGTAGAGCTTCGTTGCATTGGTTGTGGCAGTGACCTGTTGGTCAGTGATGATGGTATCGATTGCGTGGTTATGGAGATGGCCGACGCTCTGTCGGACGTGCGTGTGGAAGGGTGTCGCATCATCGCGCAGGCGGGTGTCACGAACAAGGTTGTGGCCGATGTGGCATGCAAAGCGGGCCTTTCCGGCTATGAGTTTGCCAGCGGCATCCCGGGAACCGTTGGGGGAGCAGCCATCATGAACGCGGGCGCGTACGGTGGCGAGTTCAAGGACGTGTGTGTGTTGGTTCGCTGTGTCATGCCTGATGGAACACTGCGTGACTATACCCACGACGAGGCGCGATGGGCTTATCGTACGAGTGCGTTTGATGCTGATGGTTGCGTGGTCGTGCAGGTTGAACTGGAGTTATGTGAAGCTGATGCGGCCTTGGTGCGCGCGCGCATGAACGATCTTGAAGCACAGCGTGCGAGTAAGCAGCCGCTTGATGTGCCCAGTGCCGGTAGCACGTTCAAGCGGCCCGTTGGGTACTTCGTTGGCAAGCTTGTGCAGGATGCCGGTCTTGCCGGCTACCGCGTGGGCGGTGCGCAGGTGTCCGAAAAGCACACCGGCTTTGTGGTGAACGCTGGCGGTGCTACGGCGGCTGATGTGCGCGCGCTTATTGATCACGTGCAGCGCGTCGTGTACGAGCGCTTTGGCGTACAGCTCGAGCCCGAAGTGCGCATGTGGGGTTTTGACGTGCCAGACGAGCGCTAGGTATGTTTGGCTTGGCACTCGTTCACTCGGGGGTTTGACTCGTCATTCGTTCGTTCGTCGGTTTCTCGCAGTTTTGGTGGGTGGTTTGGGATTCTTCGAGCATTTCCTGCCCTTTTTGCGGATTTTATGGTATAAACGATCAACCGTGCGCAGCAGCCGCGCGCCATACTTTCGATTCTCGTGAGAAAGTGGGAGTTTTCCCGCTTTCTTTTGTTATGAGGGCATGGCTGCGCTAATGGGCACAATCTGAAAAGATGTGAAACGTACGATGAGGAATGGAGGTGCGTATGCTTACCGCGAAAGAACAGCAGCTGCTTGATGCGTTGACGCCGAAGGCGGAGAGCGAACAGGTTGAGATCGTCACTGTTGAAGTCGTCGGAGCGAGTAAGGCGCCCACTATCCGTATCTTCATCGACACCGAAGACGGCGTGAGTTTCGACGTGCTGTCATCGGCGCAAGCGTGGATCAATGACATTATGGACGAACTCGATCCGTTCCCTGGTGCTTACACGCTCGAAGTGTCATCCCCGGGTATCGATCGTCCGTTGCGCACACGCGAGCATTTCGAACGCTTCGCCGGCGAGAACGTGTCGGTGAAGGCCGCAGGCAAAATCGAGGGACGTTCGACGTTTTCCGGCAAGCTTTGTGGCATAGACGGCGATGACGTACTCGTAGATGTTGACGGACAGCGCATGCGCGTTCCGTTTAACGCCATCAAGCGAGCTCGCATTAAGGGAACTATTAATTTTAATTCGTAACGATACAGTTTCACGAAAGCATACGACGTCGAAAGGAAGCACAGTGGCAACTTCTGAACTAATCGAAGCGCTCCAAGCGTTGGCTCATGAGCGCAAGATTGATGAATTCTACCTCATCGAGCGTCTTGAGCAGTCGTTGGCGAAAAGCTACGAACGCATTCTCGATTTGGAATGGGACGCCCGCGTTACCATTGACCGCCAAACAGGGAAGATTTACGTGTACGAGATGATTCCCGTGGGTGAGCCCGACGAAGAAACTGGCGAGTACGCCGAGTTTGAAGAGCGTGACGTTACGCCGAACGACGTGAGTCGCATTGCCGCCCAAAACGCCAAGGGCGTCATTGCGAGCTTGGTTCGCGAGGCGGGTCGTCAGTCTATCTACGAGGAATTCTCTGGGCGCGTGGGCGATCTAGTGACCGGCACGGTATTGCAGGGCACATCCGACTTTACCATCATCAAGATTCGCGAGGGTGTTGAAGCAGAGTTGCCCCACTACGATGCGAAGCGCGCAACTGATGAGCGCAACGAACGTCCGGCTGGTGAACACTATCGCCACAACCAGCGCTTGAAAGTGCTCATCATTGACGTGCGCGACCCTTCCGCTGACACACCGCGCATGCGCGGCGACCAGGCACGTCCGGCCATTATTGTATCCAGGACGCACCCCGACCTCATTCGTCGTCTCTTCGAGATAGAGGTTCCGGAAATCTACGATGGCATGGTGGAAATCAAGTCCATCGCCCGCGAACCCGGCGCTCGCAGCAAGGTGGCTGTGGCATCACGCGAGGCGAATCTTGATCCGGTGGGTGCGTGCGTTGGTCCTAAGGGTAGTCGTGTGCGCATGGTGGTTGAAGAGCTGCGCAACGAACGTGTCGATGTTATTCAGTGGAACGAGGATCCGGCCATCTATGTGGCCAACGCCTTGTCGCCTGCCAAGGTGACGCGCGTGATTGTCGACGAAGAAAGCCACTACGCGACGGTGGTCGTGCCCGACGATCAACTGTCGTTAGCTATCGGCAAGGAAGGTCAGAACGCCCGACTCGCTGCGCGGTTGACCGGTTGGCATATCGACATCAAGTCAACGAGTTTTGCCGGTGAGCCTCTGCGTGCGCAGGACAACATGCTCATTGACGAGGACGAGCTTGAAGAAGACGAGGAAACGTGCGTGTTCGTGAACGACGAGGGCGTGCGCTGCCGCAACCATCGACGCCCGAACAGCAGGTACTGCGGTATTCATGCCTCGCAGGATGAAGTTGTCGACGAGGCGTAAAGGAAAGACAACCATGGACGTGCAAAAACGGGTGCGCACTTGCATATCTTGCGGAGCGAAGAGCGACAAAACGTTGCTGTATCGCATCGTGCGCGCATCCGATGGAAGCACGTCGTTTGATAGCACCGGCCGTGCTGCCGGCAGAGGAGCATATGTGTGCTCGTGGGCGTGCTATGTTGAAGCTGCTCGGAAGGGTAAGCTCGATAAAGCGCTGAAAACCAAAGTCAGCCAGGAAGATTACGGTCGGATAGGCGCCGAGCTCGCTGCGGTTTGTGGCGACTCGGAAGCTTAAGTGAGGAGTGGTATATGGCAAGTATGCGCGTACATGAGTTGGCGAAGGAATTCGATATGTCCAGCAAGGACCTGTTAGCCAAACTCCGCGAAATGAAGATTCCCGCTAAGAGCCATGCGAGCGTGCTCGCGGATGCCTATGTCGACAAGATCAGGAAGAACCTTGAGCCCGAGATCAGGCAGCGTGCTGGACAGCTGGCTGACGAAGAGGCCCAAAAACTTGCCGCGCAGCAGGCTGAAGCGGAGCGTCAGAAGGTCGAGGAAGAACGCGCACGCCGCGAAGCGGTAGAAAAGGAGCGCGCGTTGCGCGAGGCCGAGCGCGCACGCCGTGCAGATTCTACACAGTCAGACGTCGCGGAAGATGCTGATGCTCGCACCGCACCGCATAAGGTGATAAGCACCCCCTCGCCGTTCGAGAGCCTGGCCCACCAGATCGAAAGCGAGAAAGAGCGCGTTGCTCGCGAGGCTGCCGAGAAGAAAGCCCGCGAGCGTGCTGAGCGAGCACGCCGCGAAGTGGCGAAAAAGCAAGCGGTTGAGGCGGCGTTGCGCAATCGTGGCCGCAAGGGTGGTAAGGCTGCTGTATCGCATACCCCTGCACCGCATCGCCCGTCGGTACCCGCTCCTGCGGCAACGAGGACGAAGAGCAACTTCGATTCGCTGCTTTCCCAGATTGAGGCTGAGCAGCAGCGTATACAGGCGCAAAAGCAGCAAGCGCCCTCGCCCGCACCTGAGCAGCGCGCAGGCGGACGCCGAAAAGGGAAGAAGGGGCATGCCGGAAAGCAGTATGTGCCGGAGCTTGAAACGCCGGTACAGTCACACTCCGAAGATCGCTACGCTCAAATGGCCGTGCAGGCTGAAAAGCTTCAGCGCGACAAGGTGCTCGAAGAGGCTCGTGCCGCTGTTGCAGCCGCCAGCACACACGAAGGTGAAGGGCGCCGCAAAAAGCGTAAGCAGAAACGCGAGCAGGAACAGCGCGAACGGCTTGAGCAGCAGGCTATCGAGAAGGGTCTCGACCCGGCACTCGTACTTGATGACTCCGTGGTGGAGATTCCCCAGGGAGCCACTGTCGCCAAGTTCTCCGAGCTTTTGGGTGTGCAACCCAACGATGTTATCAAGCGTTTGTTCTTGCTGGGACAGGTGCTTACCCTTACGCAGTCGATGAGCGACGACATGGTGGAGCTTATCGCTGACGACATGGGTCGTAAGGTGCGCGTGGTGTCTCCTGAAGAGGAATACGCTGTTGTGTATAACGACAGAGAAGAAGACTTAAAGCCTCGTCCTCCTGTAGTTACCGTTATGGGACACGTTGATCACGGCAAGACATCACTGCTCGACGCCATTCGCGACACCGGTGTGGCGCTGGGCGAGGCTGGTGGCATTACTCAGCACATTGGCGCGTCGGTAGTAAACATTAACGACCGTCAGATTACCTTCATCGATACCCCTGGTCACGAGGCGTTTACCGCCATGCGTGCCCGTGGTGCTCAGGTAACCGACGTCATCGTGCTCGTGGTGGCGGCTGACGACGGCGTTATGCCCCAAACCATTGAGGCTATCAACCACGCGAAAGCAGCCAACGTGCCAATCGTGGTTGCGGTGAACAAGATTGATAAGGACGGCGCGAATCCCGACCGCGTGCGCCAGGAACTCACTGAATACGGCGTGATCCCTGAGGAATGGGGCGGTTCGAACATGTTCGTGAATGTGTCAGCCAAACGACGCCTACACATTGACGATCTGTTGGAAACAATTCTTTTGCAGGCTGACGTGCTGGAGCTTAAGGCAAATCCTGACGCTGAGGCTTCGGGATTTGTTATCGAGGCGAACCTCGACAAGGGTCGCGGTCCGGTTGCAACTGTTCTCGTGCACCGCGGTACGCTGCATCCTGGCGATGTGGTGGTTGCGGGTATGTCGCATGGCCGTGTGCGCGCGTTGGTTGACCCGCGCGGGGCTCACGTTGACGCCGCTGGTCCGGCCGATCCCGTTGAGATCTTGGGCTTGAGTTCGGTACCGGTTGCCGGCGACGAGTTCAGGGTGTTTGCAGACGAGCGCGATGCAAGGAAGCTTGCCGAAGAACGTGCGTTGCGCGCCCGCTTAGCCGAGCAGGAGCAACGCTCCCACATGAGCTTGGATGACCTGTTCAGTCGCATCGAAGAGGGTAAGCAGACCGACCTTAACCTCATCGTGAAGGCCGACGTGCAGGGCTCTATCGAGGCGCTGCGCGATGCATTCGAGAAGATGGATCAGTCCGAGGTGCGCATCAATATCGTTCACTCGGCGGTTGGTGGCATCACCGAAACCGACGTCACACTGGCTGCGGCATCTGATGCTATGATCATCGGCTTCAACGTGCGTCCGACCGGCAAGTCGAAGAGCCAGGCCGAGAAGGAGAAGGTGAGTATTCGCCTGTATCGTGTCATCTATGAGGCTATCGAGGAAATCAACGCCGCGCGTGTGGGATTGTTGTCCCCCGATATTATCGAAGAAGACACCGGCATCGCCGAGGTGCGCGAGACGTTCAAGGTACCGAAGGTTGGCACCATTGCGGGTTGCTACATTACAGAAGGCGAGATTAGCCGCGACAACAAGGTGCGTATCGTGCGCGAGGGAACGGTTGTCTTCGAGGGCACCATTGCGAGCTTACGCAGGTTCAAAGACGACGTGAAGTCGGTAAAGCAGGGCTACGAATGCGGCATTGGCGTAACCGGTTACCAGGACCTGAAGGTAGGGGATACCATCGAAGGTTACGTGGTGAAGGAAGTCGAGCGCACCGAATAACGTTGTTCCGCCGTGCTAGCGCAACGGCGGAACAACTCGATGCTGCGGGCATTGAGCATTGTCCGTTCGCGAAGAGAGACGGGCAATGCTCAGTCGCTCAAACAGTCCTGCTCGCGCGAACATCCCACTGGGATGTTCGGCTCGTGCGGAACTCGCTTTGTGAGCACAGTCCGACTCTCTTCGCTGATTCTTTCTTGTTTAGAGAGTTTTAGTTAGTCCTTCTACGTAGGTCAGACGAGGTTGGCATGGCGCGCGCGCAGATTGCGCAGCGACTGAAACGGTCCAGTGGACCGTTTCACCAAGCGAGCACCTGCCCGAGCACGTGCCATGCCAACCTCGTCTGACCAGACAGGGCAAACTTGACCGGACGTAACAAACTTGTAAGGCTATCGGGCCACATGACCTGATAGCCTTCTTCTGTACAAAACAAAAAAGGAGGTGCACCATGAAACAGGGTGCTTCTAACCGTAAGGTGAACGAGCAGGCGCGCGAAACCATTGCGAGCATTCTACTGTTCGATATATCTGATCCACGCCTTTCGTTGGTTACCATTACTGGGTGTGAAGTCAGCTTCGATCGCAGCGCGTGTAACGTGTTTTATACAGCTGAGCCCGACCAATACGATGACGTAGCGGCTGCATTCGAGAAAGCGTCGGGGCGCATCCGTTCGCTTATGGCTCACCGGTTGTCGTGGCGCGTTACACCCGTGTTACGCTTTCTTTTGGACACGAGTATCGATGAAGCCGAACGCATCGCGAACGCACTGGCAAGCGACGCCCAGCGAAATGCCGAGTCGCATGGCACCGATGAGAACCTTGGGAAACACTAATCATGCAACCGATATCCTCAATCACAGACATAGCTGCGATGCTTAAGGCAAGCAATACGGTGGCCATTTGTGGTCACGTGAGCCCCGATGGTGACTGTATTGGCTCGCAGTTGGCGCTTCAGCTTGCTTTAGAATCGCTTGGTAAGCGCGTAATTGGCTTGCTCGCACAAGATGAGCCTATCGATGAATCGCTTTCCTTTTTACCAGGATCCGATCGGCTGGTTCCGGCTGCTTGTTACGATGGCGCAGAACTCGACGCCTTTGTGGCGGTTGACGTACCAACGACCAAGCGTATGGGAGAAGCCGCAACGACTATCATGCGTGCAGCACACCACGCTGCCGTCATTGATCATCATGCTGCTGATGAGTCATTAGTGGCACTGGCTCACATTGACCCGCAAGCACCTTCGGCATCCACGCTTGTTTGGCAGTTGGTATGTACACTCGGTGCTGAACGTGTTCGCGGGGTTGCTGAGTGCTGCTATGTCGGGTTGCTTACCGATACCGGCCGCTTCCAGTTCCAAAACACCACACCTATGGCGTTTGCCTGCGCTTCCGAGATGGTTGCAGCAGGGGCTGATCCCGCCTATATTGCGCGTGAGGTGTATCAGAATCGAAGCTTGGCTTCGCTTGCGCTTGAGGATCGAGTCATCGAGCATCTTAAGTTCTCCGACGATGGCGCATGTGTTCTCAGCTGGCTTTCTGCGACGGATTTTGAGCAAACAGGTGCGGTAAAAACTGACGCCGATGCACTTATTGGGACGATACGGAGCTTGCGCGGTGTGAGAATCGCCTGCATGCTGCGTGAGCAGGAGGGTGCGGTGCGAGGAAACCTGCGCGCCAAAGACAACACCGATGTGTCGGCCATCGCGCGCCGCTACGGCGGCGGCGGACATAGGGCGGCAGCTGGTTTCACACTCGAATGCTCGCTTGACCAAGCACGTATAACAGTTATGGAAGATATGCAGGCAGCCTTGGTCAGTTCCGAGGAAGGCTAAAGCCGATGAAGCGTGGGCAATCGGGGCACTGCTTCGTGCTGGGAATCGACAAGCCAAGCGGCATGAGTTCCCATGATGTGGTGAACGCGTGTCGCAGGGCATTCAGTGAGCGGCGGGTGGGTCATACCGGAACGCTCGATCCTTTGGCAAGTGGCGTGCTTCCCATTTGTGTGGGAGCAGCAACTCGGCTTGACCAATACCTGACTGGGCATGATAAAACCTATGAGGTCGACATCTGTTTTGGCGTGGGCACTGACACCGATGACGCTGCCGGAAATGTAGTGAAGCGAGGCGTGCCCGCACGTGCGCTTTTCGACGAAAACGTCGCCGAAACCTATCTTCATTCAATCGTCGGCCCGCAAAAGCAGCTTCCTCCCGCGTATTCGGCTATTAAGGTTCAGGGTAAGCGAGCTTACGCCGCCGCGCGGGAAGGGACCATTATCGATTTGGCGCCGCGCGACATAGTCGTACGTGACGCCCGTCTTATGAGTATAACCGAGGCTCCTGACAGCTTCGATCCGGTGTGGACGGTGTTGTTCTCCGTGTCAAAAGGAACCTATATCCGATCGCTCGCGCGCGATGCCGGCATTGCGCTGGGATGTCCGGCGCACGTAGCCGCGCTGCGTAGAATCCGCTGCGGCAACGTAGGGTTGGATGATTGTATGCAGCTTGACGCGCTGGGATCGGTCGAACCTGTGCTGCTCGATCCCATAAAAATGCTGGGGTTTCGGTTCGTGTTTTGCTCAGAAAACCTGTCAGCTAAAGTGGCGAGTGGTATGAGTATGCGATGCGACGCCGTGGAACTATTCGAATATAGCAGGGTTACGACGATGCTCGGGTGTGCGTGCACGTCGGGGGTGGTAGCGTCGTGCGAACCTTTGCACGATGGCGAGCGTATCTGCATGATAGCGGACAATCGGCTGAAGGCCATCTATCGCTATGATGCCACGCGCCGGGGTTTGCGGCCGGATTGTGTGTTTCAGGTGGGGGTGCAGCGTGGCTGACGTGTTGGTAGCCGACGATTCCTTTGACCGGACGGTGTTTAAGGGCGCTTCGTGCGCCTTCGGAGTGTTTGATGGTGTTCATCGGGGACACCGCTTTCTCATTGATGCAGCTTGTAAGACTGCTTATCAGTCGGGCGGCACCTCTGTCGTGATCACCTTCGATCGCGATCCTGATGAGCTATTTCGCCGTGCCTTTCTGAAAAAGCTTATGACAAACAACCAGCGCATCGATATGCTTGCTTCGCTTCCCATTGACTATGTAGTTGTGTTGCCGTTCACGCCCGAGTTTGCGGCGGAGTCACCGGAAGCCTTCCTGCGAAGCGCGTTTCGCGGCACGCCGCCCGCTTTTCTGCACGTAGGATGCGATTTCCGTTTCGGAGCAAAGGCGGCGGGCACAGTTGACGATCTGTGTGCCTGGGCAAATGCAGGTGTAACACACATCTGCCCGCACGACCTTAAAAGTGCCGACGGACTGCCTATATCGGCTACGCGCATTCGCGGCTTGCTTGCCGAGGGTCGTGTGTTCGAGGCGAACGCCCTGCTTGGCCGACCTTACCTTATGAGCGGTTCGGTACTGCACGGGCGAGGCGAAGGTGCCGACATGGGGTTCGCGACGGCGAATTTGTTCGTTGACCCGCTGTTGCAGGCGATTGGTGACGGGGTGTATGCTGCGTGGGTAACCGTAGGCGGTGTGCGCTACCGCGCGGCTGTGTCGGTGGGTGTTGCCCCTATGTTTGCTCATAGCGCAACGGCGACTTGCGAAGTGCATATTCTCGATTTTGCTGGCAACCTGTACGGCCACGTTATCGACATTGAGTTTATGGAATGGTTGCGACCCATGATGACGTTTCCCTCTACCGATGCGCTCATTGCCTGCGTGAAAGGCAACATTGATTGGGTGCGAGCCAACTTGTAGCCCCTTTCACCGAGCGTATCTCCGCATGCGTGAATAAGCTAATCTTGATTTGCTCATGTTTTGCTAGAGTGGTTTTCGTACATTTGTTGGAAGCATTGGAAGAAGGAGGGTGACGAGTGGCTACATTGGGGTTTCTCATCTTGTTTCCCCTGTGCGTGGGCATCGTGCTGTTCGCGGTGCGCGGCGAACAGGCCAGGAAAGCGATTGTGATCGGTTCGTCCGTAATCATCGCCGCCTGCTCGCTGTGGCTCATCGCAACGAATTTGGGGAGTTCATGGACCGGTTTCAGGTTCTCTTCGACAGTCGTTGATTACTGCTGCACGGCAATTGGTGTGCTCATTGCGGGTATCATCTTGTATTACGGCGTTCGCTACAAGAATGTTCTGGCGTGCGTGCTCGCCGTCATTCAGGTGGTGGGATCGCTCATCTTCGAGTTTGTATTCGCCCATGGTGTCGATGTTGTGTTTGGACTGTACTTCGACTCGCTTTCGCTGATCATGACGTTCATCATTGGCGTCGTGGGCACGGGTATCTGCGTGTATGCTCTTGGCTATATGGAAGATTTCCAGGCTCACGAACCCGAAGGTGCACCTGATCGCAGACCGTTCTTCTTCGGCGTTATGTTTATCTTCCTTTCGGCGATGTACCTCATCGTGTTCTCTAACAACATGGTGTGGATGTTCACTGGCTGGGAGGTGACCACGCTGTCATCGTTTTTGCTCATTGGCTATACGCGAACCGAAGAAGCTATTGCGAACGCTTTTAGGCAAATCATTATGAACCTTTTGGGCGGCATTGGTTTTTTGGTTGCGCTGTTCTCCGTGGTGGTGCTGTTCAATACGTTGTCGCTGCAGGAGTTTATTCGTCTCGGTGGTGCGTATCCGATGCTTGCAGCTCTGCCGTTGGCGGCGCTAGCGTTTGCGGGCATTACCAAGGCGGCACAGATGCCGTTCCATACCTGGCTGCTTGGTGCCATGGTTGCTCCTACGCCCACCAGTGCTTTGCTCCATTCGTCAACCATGGTGAAGGCTGCGGTATTCTTGCTGTTGAAGCTCGCTCCGCTTATGCTCGTGTCTCCTGTTCCGGCGGCCATGACCGTGCTCGTTGGTGGCGTCACCTTCATGATGTGCTCGTTTATGGCTATCTCGCAGAGCAATGCTAAACGCGTTCTGGCATACTCCACCATCGCGAACCTGGGCCTGATCGTGGCCTGTGCGGGCGTAGGCACGCCTGAAGCGGTGTGGGCTGGCGCATTCTTGATGGTGTTCCATGCGGTTGCCAAGTCGCTCCTGTTCCTGTGTGTGGGCACGGCTGAGCATCATATCGGCAGCCGCGACATTGAGGACATGGACCTGTTGTTTGAGCGTATGCCGCGTTTGGCTCGCTTCATGATGCTTGGCATTATGGTCATGTTCGTAGCACCGTTTGGTATGCTGGTGGCGAAATGGGCTACGCTCATCTCGTTCGCCGACATGGGGCAGCTCGCACTCATCTTATTGCTCGGGTTTGGGTCGGCTGCAACGTTTATGTTCTGGGCGAAGTGGCTCGGCAAGCTTGCTGGTGTCGCGCAGCGGGTAGAAAACGTGGAAGGCAGCGTGCATCGTTCGGAATGGTCAGCTATTCTGGTCATGGCAGCACTGTCGGTACTGGCGTGCATCAATCTGCCCCTGCTTTCGCGCTGGCTCGTTGAGCCGTACGTTGTCGGCATCTACGGCATCGCAGGGCAAAGCATCCCGATGGTTGATCTACTCATAGCCGCCGCACTTACGACCGTTATCGTCATTGTGCTGTTTGCTGGGCTTGGAAAGAGCCGCCGCCGTCAGGTGAGCGTGTATCTTGCAGGCGCTTCGGCCGACAATGAAAACCGCATTTTCCGCAACTCGATGTCGGGCGAAACCGAAGCAACGGCTCATAACTGGTATCTGACCGACGTGTTTGGCGAGAAGAGTATGGCGCCCATCGGTTCAGTATGCTGCATCATCGTCATGATTCTGGGCGTGGTTGTATCCGCTGCGTTCACGACCAAGGGCTTCGGCCTTCTTTCGGCCGTGCTCTCGCTCTTTGGTCTGTAAGGGAGGGGTGCAAGCATGAATCTGCTTTTCACTCTCATCGGCATCGTTGCCTTCGCCGTTTTAGCGCCGTGCATCGGCTGCTTGTTGGCAGGTCTTGACCGCGTCATCAGTGCGCGCATGCAGGGTCGCGTTGGCCCGCCGCTGCTGCAGCCCTACTACGACGTGCGCAAGCTTTTGCAGAAGGAAGCCGCGTCGGTGAACAAAGTTGAGGACACCTATATCACCTGCGCATTGGTGCTGTCCATCGTCGCCGGCGGCATCTTCTTCTCGGGTGGTAACCTGCTGTTCAGTATTTTCATCATCACGCTTTCAGGGCTGTTCTTTATCGTGGCTGCGTACTCATCGCGCTCGCCCTATGCCGAGGTTGGCGCTCACCGTGAGACGCTGCAGGTGATGGCCTACGAGCCCATGATGCTGTTCATGGCTGTAGCGTTCTACCTGGCTTCTGGTACGTTTAATTCAGCAGGTGCTCTGTTCTTCGCTGTTCCAGCGGTCACCGTACTCTGGCCGGTGTTTCTGGGCTTTATGTTCGTACTCACCATTAAGTTGCGTAAGTCGCCGTTTGACCTGTCGTACTCGCACCATGCTCATCAGGATCTTGTGAAGGGTATCACTACCGAAATGAGCGGACCAACGCTTGCTAAGGTTGAGATTATGCACTGGTGTGAGAACGTATTGTTCCTCGGCTGGACGGGGCTGTTCTTCATCTGGGCGAACCCTGCTTCTATCGTACTGGCGATCGTGGTGGTACTTGCTGTGTACTTCCTTGAAATCTGGATCGACAACAATTTTGCCCGTGTGAAGTGGCAGTTCCTGCTGCGGTCGGCCTGGATCGTTGCTCTGGTGTGCGGTCTGGTCAACATCGGGTTCCTCATGTATCTGTAAAGGAGATGGTCATGTCTTTTGCATCTAAATCTCCCTGGGTTATCCATTACGACGCTTCGAGCTGCAATGGCTGCGACATCGAGGTGCTGGCTACGTTGTGCCCCGGCTTTGACGCTGAGCGATTTGGCGTGATAAACACCGGCAATCCCAAGCATGCCGACATCTTTTTGGTGACCGGTTCGGTTAACGAGCGCAATATTAAGGTGATCCAGGAAATCTACGATCAGATGCTCGAACCTAAGGTGGTTGTCGCGTGCGGCATCTGCGCGTGCTCGGGCGGCATCTTCCACGATTGTTACAACGTACTTGGCGGAGTGGATAAGGCTATTCCGGTTGATGTGTACGCTCCAGGGTGTGCCATTCGCCCGGAAACTATTATTGATGCAGTGGTCGAGGCGGTGGGTGTTCTTGAAGAGAAGGCTCGCGCTATGAAAGAGAAAGAACAGGGGGAGTAGCGCTATGGAATACCGTTCCGATTTTTCTCGCTGCACCATCGACGAGCTGCCTGCGCTCTCCTCACGCCTTAAGGCTGAGGGTTGGCGGTTCGTGCAGATGCTGTGTGCGAACACCGACGACGGCATCGACATGGTGTACTCGTTCATGAAGGATGGTCATCTGGCGAACTATGAGATCAAGGGCGTTACGAAAGACGATGTGGTTCCCAGCATCACGAACGATTTTATTGCCGCCTTTGTGTTTGAAAACGAATCGCACGATCTATTCGGTGTCAACATTTCAGACATTGCCATAGACTTCAAAGGCCACTTCTACGATCTTGCCCAAGCCGAGCCTATGACCATCATCTCGCCTGCCCAGAAAGCAGCGAAGGAAAAGGCAGCTAAGCTCGCGGCAGCAAAGGCTGCCAAGGAGAAAGCGGCCGCCGCACCGCAGGAAAACGATGCAGCGGCGAAGCAGGCAGAGCTTGAGGCAAAGCTTGCCGCCATGGATCCCGAGAAAGCTGCCAAGGTGCGTGCGGCCATGGAAGCCAAGGTGAAGAAGGAGGCAGCCGCGCTCGCGCAGGCGAGGGAGAAGGCACTCGAGGAAAAGCTCGCGGGTATGGACCCCGAAAAGGCCGCGAAGGTTCGTGCCGCTATGGCGGCAAAGGCTGCGCAGGCTGCGAGTGCGAAGAAGGGAGGGGAGTAGTATGGGAAAGGCAACTGTTATCCCGTTCGGGCCGCAGCATCCTGTTTTACCCGAACCACTCCATCTCGACCTTGTGGTCGAGGACGAGAAGGTTATCGAAGCGATTCCCCAGATCGGCTTCGTTCACCGTGGCTTAGAGAAGCTCGTTGAAACGCGCGACTACAACCAGTTCATCTACGTTGCCGAGCGCATCTGTGGTATTTGCGCTTTCGGGCATTCGCTTGGTTACGCCGAAACGGTTGAGTCGCTCATGGATGTTGAGGTTCCCGAGCGTGCCGAGTATCTGCGTGGCATCTGGCACGAGCTCTCGCGAATTCACTCCCACATTCTTTGGTTGGGACTTGCGGCTGACGCATTCGGCTTCGAGAGCTTGTTCATGCATTGTTGGCGTTTGCGCGAACGTGTGTTGTCTATCTTTGAGGCAACTACTGGTGGGCGTGTCATTTTCTCCGTTGTGAAAGTCGGCGGCGTTGCACGCGATATAAGCGCCGACCAGTTCGCCGAGATCAAGATGACGCTTGAGGGTATTAAGGACGAGTACCGTCAGATCGTGAACACCTTCATGAAGGACACCTCGGTGAAGAACCGCACGGTTGGCGTTGGATACTTGAGCACCGAAGCAGCTCTGAATGCGAGTATGGTGGGTCCGTTCGCTCGCGCTTCGAACGTACCATACGACGTTCGCTCGCTTGGTCGAGGTGCCTACGGTAAGCTATCTGACTTCCAGCCCATCGTTGACACGCAGGGCGACTGCTACGCCCGCGTGAAAGTGCGCGCGAATGAAGTACTGCAGTCAATTGACATCATCGAAGAGCTGATCGCTGGCATTCCTACTGGTGACATTAGTGTTCCGGTGAAAGGGTCGCCCGCTGCGGGCGCGCAGGCGAGTAATGTGGTAGAGCAGCCGCGTGGCGAGTGTTACTACTTTGCGCGCGGAAACGGCACGAAGTACCTCGACCGCATGCGCATGCGCACACCGACCTCTCAGAACCTCGCAGGCATGGTCAAGGCGCTCGAAGGGTGCGAGCTGTCCGACGTCAATATGATCATTCTGACGATCGATCCGTGCATTAGCTGCACCGAAAGGTAGACGACAATGGGTGGATTCAAACTCGGAAAAATGACGTTGGGCTCGCTGTTTAAGAAGCCTGAAACCGTGATGTACCCGCTCGAGACGAAGCCTGTGCCAAAAGGCTTGAAGGGTTGTGTAGAAAACAATGTGAGCGCATGTATCCTCTGTGGCATTTGCGCGAAGCGCTGCCCCTGTGGAGCCATCGTGGTGGACAAGAAGGCTCGCACGTGGACGATCGATCGTTTCCGCTGTGTGCAGTGTGGTACGTGTGTGGCAGAGTGCCCGAAAAGCTGCCTTGAGATGAACCCCACGCGTCCGAAGGTGGCCAAGGAAAAAAGCCTTGTTGAGCTGCATGTCCCCGAGCCGATTGCCGAGCCTTTGCAAAACCCTAACGGTTAGGTTACCGTCTTGCGATTTAGCTGTGTCAATCGCGCTGCCACTACACTTACGGGTAAACGGGTGGTGTGAAAACTGATAAAATTTTCCCGTATAACAGATCCGGGCGCGAAAGCGCCCGGTTTTCAACGAAGCAGGGGAGAAAGCTATCATGCCAAGGCATGTCGATACGGTAGTCAATACTGTGTCAAACAAGGTTCTGACGGTACCGAATGTTATTTCGGCCATCAGACTATGCCTGATCCCCGTGTTTTTTGTAGTGCTGCTGAGTGGGCATGACGTTGCAGCGGCTATTATCTTTGCTATCGCGGCGGGCACTGACTGTATTGACGGTCAGATTGCTCGGCGTACAAATGCGGTAACGCGCCTAGGCCAGTTGCTTGACCCCGCGGTCGACCGTTTGCTCATGATCTCCGGAGTACTCGGAGTATTTTTGGTTGGTCGCTTGCCGCTGTGGATCATTCTCTTCGTGCTGGCGCGTGATCTCTTCTTACTGGTGGGAAGCTTCTATCTGTTGCGGAGCCGTCATATTCGTATACCTGTGGTTTTCGCGGGTAAAGCATCAACCACGTTTTTGTTCATCGGGTTTGCTGGCTTGTTGCTGAATGCTCCACTTATCTCTGGGTTGGGCTGGGTTTCTTTCGATTGGCTACCAGGGTTCAACGCCGATCCCTGCTCGTGGTCGATCTGGTTTCTGTATGTTGGGCTGGTGCTCAGCGCCGTGACGGCGGTGTATTACGCGTACTCAGCGCTACGCGAACTGCGAGAACACCCTTCTGCTGCACGCATGCAACGGGAGTTGGGACATGAGTGATGCAAAAAAGCCACGCCGGGGTGCACACGCATCACCCACACGGCGAGGCCAAGCGATGCAGGGAACGAATCAAACAACCAGGCGCCCACGTGGCGCCTGGTCGCGTCGCACTGAATCCGCTTACAATCTTTCTTCGGAACGTCGTGGTAGTCATAGTGCCGAACACGACTTCCAGCGCTCTTCGCAGGACGCTTCCACTCGTGTGAGATCTGAGCGTTCGGTGGCCCATATGCACTTTCCGCGTGAACACAGGAACCGCGCAGCCGCGCGCAGGAAAGCTGAGTACGCACAGCCGACGCGTGGCGTTGCGCTGTGGACGAAGGGTGAGCCACGTGCTACATCACGAATGGGGGCTGCGTCTCGTGTTATAGGTGTTCTCAAAGCGCTTGCTCACGGTATCGTTTCTCTTGTTGCTGTAGCTGCGAAAGCTGCATGTGCGGGAGTGGTTGCCCTTGCGCACCGTAGCAAAATTGCGGCGGTAGTGCTGGTGCTTGTCTGTGCGGTAGCGCTCCTAGGTGCAGGCGATGCGCTTGTTCATCTGGGCCGCGCTTACGGCGGTGTGAGCGTGGGCGGCATTGATGTTTCGGGTATGACACAAGATGAGATTGCGTCGATGCTGGATGAAACCTACGCCGATACGGTTTCTCAAGGGCAGGTTTCAATTTACGCGAGCGATGAGGCACAACAACGTGTGAACGACGCTGCTGTCTCAGCTCAGGATGCAGCACTTGCCGAGCAGCTTGCTGTTGAAGAGGCGCGTGAGAACAAGCAAATGTGGATGGCTACGTCCAGTTCGCTTTCCGCATCGGTTCCCGCTCATTCGCTGGCTCAGGCGGCGTTGGCGGTCGGCCGCGACGACGGGGGTATCATCGGGCGTCTTGGTGCGCGCCTGCTCGGCCACGACATTCCCTTTTTGCTTGAGTTTAATGAGGAAGAACTGGAAGGGCTTGCGCTCGACATCGACAAAACTATCGGCACGCCGCGGGTTGATTTCAACATTGCCGTCGATGGTGGCGTAGCCAGTGTTTCGCCTGGCAACGACGGTAACATCATCGACCGCGACGATTTGCGCCAACGCCTCACAAATGCGTTTGCTGGGACGAATGGCGGCGAGACATCATTTGTCGCTGAGGTGTCGTATGCTCCCGTGCGTATCGATGAAAAGGAAGCACAGAAGGCCTGCGATACGGTAAACGCTGCCATCGAGCACGGTGCTACCGTTTCGTGCGAAGGTACAACATGGGAAGTAAGTCGTGCTGATTTGGGAGAATGGGTGAGCGCGCGGCCGGTTGAGAAACGGGAAGGGCATTGGGAGCTTCTTCCTTGCTTTGACGCCGATGTGGTGAAGCCGGCCATTTTGCAAAACATCGAAATGGATCAGGAGGGTGGCTCGATCACGGTGTCGTTCTCGACGTCTGAAGATGGTGAGGTCAGCGTCGCGGCGCAAGGTGTAGCAAAAATTCCTCTGGTTGCTCAAACGGTGAGCGCGATGAACGAAGTTGTGTTCGGTGAGGCATCGCGAGCTGCCGCCGCAGAGGAAGAGGGCGATGTTGCACCGGATGCGGCCTCAATGGTTTCTGCCGAAGAAGGGCAACCGATCAAGGTTAGCGTAGCGACTGGGGAAATGCCTAGTTCCATGACGTTTGATGAAGCGCTTGATTACGGCATTATCGAGCTTGTTTCCTTGTATACCACCGAGTACACGTCGGGTGCGGGTACCGAGAACCGCAATCACAACATTCACCTCGCTGCCGATCTTATTAGCGATTCTGTTGCGAAAGCGGGTGGCACGTGGTCGTTTATCGAAAATGTGGGCGAATGCGACGAAAGTCAGGGCTTTGCCTCAGCAGGTGCTATTGTGGGAGACGAGTATACCGACGAAATCGGCGGTGGGGTTTGCCAAGTTGCCACCACCGTGTTCAATGCAGTGTATGAAGCGGGTTATCCGGTGCTCGAACGGCGCAACCATTCGCTTTACATAGCTAGCTACCAAGCAGGGAGGGATGCTGCTGTTGCTTGGCCTGATCTCGATCTGGTATGGGAGAACGACAGCGATTCTGATGTGCTTCTTCGAGCATCGTACACCGAAACTTCGATAACCGTATCCTTGTACGGTATTGATCCTGGTTATGAGGTTACATCAGAAGATGGCGTGTGGGAAGAAGGCGAGAAGTACATAACCCGCGTGGTTATCAACGATCAGCTTGATCCGAGTACCGTGTTTTTGAAGTCGTCTGGTGCTGACGGTAGCAGCTTCTGGGTAACCCGAACGGTAACAAACGCGGCGGGCGAGGTATTGCACGTCGATCGCTTCGATTCGGTATACCAGCCGAAAAACGAGGTGTATGAAGCGGGTTCGCAAGAAGCAGCCCAGAGTGTGACACTACGTCAGAACGTAATGAGCGAATCTGAGGGGTAGGAACGTCGTATGGCAACGCATGAAAAGCACAATCGCAACGGTATGAGCTTCTTGGCGCGCTCACTGTTGTCTGCTGCGCTTGCAATAGCGCTTGTGCTGCCTGCAACAGCGTTCGCTGATGTGCGGAAGGCTGATGTTGTCTGTGGTGAAACCGTTGAGGCTCGGGGGCTTTCGGTTGCGCAATGTCCGAACATCGATGCAGAATATGCTCTTGTTATGGGGGCTGATGGAACAGTGTATTTCGAGCGCAACGCGATTACAGCAACCAAAATCGCCTCAATTACGAAGATTATGACGGCAATTGTTGCCCTTGACGCTGTGGGGAGTGATTCGAACGGCGTCGTGGTTACCGTAAGTGAGAACGCTGCTACTGTAGGCGAGTCGTCGGCTGGTCTGGCGGAAGGCGACACCATGGACTTCGAATCGGCCTTGAAGGCTTTGATGGTCCCCTCAGGTAACGACGCCGCAGTAGCGCTGGCCGAAAGCCTTGGCGACCGGTGCGCAAGTTCGAACGAATCGCTGTCGGGCTACGACCGATTCGTGCAGGCTATGAACGACAAAGCGGCAGCGCTTGGCTGTACCGACACGCTATTCACGAACCCCCATGGCCTGGACTTCGGCGAGTTTGAGGGAGACCTGCATAGCTGCGCGCTCGACGTTGCTAAGATTACCCAACATGCAATGACCAACGATCTCTTCCGTAGTATTGTTGCTGGAGGAAGCACCGCGATTACAGTCACGCACGCAGATGGCGCGGTGGGTGAGGTCTTTCTCGAAACCACCGACGAGTTCTTAGAACTCTACGAATACGCATGTGGCGTGAAGACCGGCGTTACCGAGTATGCCGGCCCCTCGTTCGTTGGTGCGGCGAACAAAGACGGCCGTGAGTTGTACGCTGTTGCTATTGGGTCAAGTTCGGAAGCGCAACGCTTCGTTGATTGTCAACAGCTGTGTGAATGGGTGTATGAGCATGAGATCTCTTACCCGCTTGCGACAAGCGACGAAATGATGCGAGCAAACGTGAGCGGTGAACAAGCAGAGGTTCCGGTGGTTGCTCGGGTGGCTCATCAAGATTGGATTGATCGCACGGTAGCAGCGACGCTTTCCGACCCCGATGCCGCGGTGACGATCTTCGATCTGAACGGAAACGTTAGTCAGTCGGTAACCTACGACAATCTGACGGGCAACGTGCATGTAGGCGATAAGGTTGGTACGATTACCTTCAAGCAGCGTAACAACGTCATTGCCGAATATGATCTCGTTGCGTGTGAGGACGTGTACGCACCGACATTTATTGAGGGTGTTAAAATATGGTGGACGAGGTTGTTTAACGGTTTTACCGGCAAGCCCAAGGTAGCTGAATCTGTTACGTTGAACGAATTGCCCTACGTTATCGACAAAACTTCGAACACCCAATAGGGAAGGAAAGCGCGATATCCATGAACGTTCTTTGCCCGGTATGCAACAACGATTTTGATGCGGCCTTAAACGGTGCGTGTCCGTTTTGCGGGTTCAAGCTCGCCGAGTCGACGCAGCGCTTCGAGCCGATTGTTTTAACGGACGTAACGAATACGCGTATGGCGCCGGTGCGCTCATCGGCCTCGCTGCGCGTGGTGCGCGGTCCGCAGACCGGCATCGAGTTTCGCTTGGAAGGGGATAGCATTCGGCTCGGTCGCAATCCCCATTGCGAAATCTTTCTGAACGACATGACCGTTTCGCGCGATCATGCCACCATCGAGCGTTCTAATTCCGGTTCTTATGCCATCGTTGACAATCATTCCTATAATGGTTTGTGGGTTAACAACGAAAACGTTGATGCCGCCGAGCTGAAATCGGGCGATTTCATTCAAATCGGGTCGTTCTGCTTGGTCTACCAAGAGGATTAGGCTCTATCAAAAATAATGATGCGCACAGCGTTTTAGGAGGTCATCCTGAGACACTGTGCGCAGTGCTGTGAACTTAAGGGGGTTTCGTATGATACTCATGTCGGGAAACGAGGCTATCGCTCAAGGGGCATGGGAAGCTGGTGCTACCATTGGCGTCGCGTACCCTGGTACGCCCTCAACCGAAACGCTTGAGAACTTTGCGCTGAAAAACGGCGTATACGCCGAGTGGTGTGTAAACGAGAAGGTTGCGGTCGAGGTGGGTGTCGGTGCGTCCGCAGCTGGTGCTCGCGTACTTGCTACGATGAAGCACGTGGGCGTGAATGTTGCTGCCGACCCGCTGTTTACTGCTGCTTACACGGGTGTGAATGGCGGTCTGGTGGTGCTTGCTGCCGATGACCCCGGCATGTATTCGTCGCAAAACGAGCAGGACTCGCACTGGTACGCGCGTGCGGCGTGCATTCCCATGTTCGATCCTGCTGATTCGGCCGAAGCGCTCGCCTTTACCCGCGATGCGTTCGACGTGTCCGAACGGTTCGACGTACCGGTGTTCATCCGCTCGACTGTGCGCGTGTCTCATACGAAGACCCCGGTTGAGATTGGCGAGCGCAACGAATATGTGCGCAAGCCGTATGAATCCAATCCAGCGAAGTACGTCATGATGCCCGCATATGCAAAACCCCGTCGTATCGACCAGCTGAAGCGCGTCGCTGACCTGAAAGAATGGGTTGAAACGTGTCAGTACAACGTGCGCTTTGACCGTTCGAACGAGATTGGGATTATCTGCGCTGGGGCAACGTATCAGCATGTTGAAGAAGCGCTGGCGGATGCTTCTGTATTCAAATTGGGTGTCACGTGGCCGTTACCCGAGCGTGCCTTGCGCGATTTCGCCAGCTCTGTTGACCGCGTGTATGTGGTGGAGGAAGGCTCGCGCTTCCTTACCGAGTCGGTTTCTGCACTGGGTATTTCGCTTGCGAGTCCGCTTCATCCCGTGCCAGAAGCTGGCGAGCTTTCTCCGGGCATCATTCGCGCTTCCTTTGGCCGTGAGCTGCCAACGCACCAAGATGCGCCGGAAAACCTGCCCGGTCGTCCGCCGGCGCTGTGTGCTGGGTGCCCGCACCGTATCGTGTTCAAGGAACTCTCGCGTATGCGCGCTATCGTTACGGGTGATATCGGCTGCTACACGCTGGGAGCGTTGCCTCCGCTTGCCGCTATGGATACGTGTCTCGATATGGGAGCGTCAGTTTCCATGGCACATGGCTTTGAGCTGGCCATGGCGGACGAAGAGCACCGCCCGGTTGTTGCGGTTATTGGCGACTCAACATTCGCACATTCCGGATTGTCGTCGCTGATTTCGACGGTGTACAACAAGGGATGCGGCACGGTGTGCGTGCTGGACAACCGCACCACAGCGATGACCGGCCGGCAGGGAAACCCCTTCAATGGTGAAACCCTGCAGCACCGTCCTTCGCGCGAGCTCGATTTGGAAGGCGTCGTGCGGGCGATTGGTGTCGAGGACGTGCAGGTGATTGACCCGAACGACATGAGAGCCGTGCGCGGTGCCCTGAAGCGTGCCACGCAAACCGACGATATCAGTGTTCTTATCTTCCGCTCGCCTTGCATTCTTATCGACCGGGTGCGCAAGCCCGCATACGAAGTGACGGACGCCTGCCGTGCATGCGGCGTGTGCCCAACGTTGGGCTGCCCTGCCATCTCGACAGACGAGCAGACGGGGATTGCCAGCATCGATCCAGATCAGTGTATTGGATGCGGCCAGTGCTCGCAGTATTGTGGCTTTTCCGCTATCCGTCAGACGCAGGCTTAGGAGGGATTACTCATGACTCAGGAAGAAATGCAGCAAGCTGCGCCCGACGCGATAACCGTGCTACTGTGCGGCGTGGGCGGCCAGGGCACCATCCTCGCCGCCGATCTGCTTGCGAAAGCAGCGCTTGAAGCAGGCTATGTCGTGAAGGTATCCGAAATCCACGGCATGTCGCAGCGTGGCGGCGCGGTGACCACGGTAGTACGCTTTGGGCGTGGTCGTGTGGCGTCGATGGTTGCCGACGCTGGTACGGCGGACTGCGTCGTTTCGTTCGAGCGCATGGAAGCGCTGCGTAACCTTGCCTATGTGAAGGAGGGCGGCTACTTGCTGGTGGCCGATGAGCGCATTAAGCCGCTTCCCGTGGCTGCTGGTCTTGTGAAAGCGCCAACTGATCTTGACAAGCGGTTAGAGGCTACGGAAGCAACTATCATTCCTGCGGGTCAGATAGCTCGTGCTGCTGGCTCTCCGAAGTCGGCGAATGTAGTGCTGCTCGGAGCGCTCGCCACAAGGCTCGATTTCCCGTTGGATGTGTGGAAAGATGTTATCGCGAAGCGCGTGCCGCCTAAAACGGTTGAGGCGAATTTGGCAGCCTTCGATGAAGGCTACAAATTCGCCCGTGAAGCTGCTCTTGGCGCGCCTGATCAAGCGTAGCGAACATGGGAACGCGGCGAAGCGATGGGTGAAGCTGCAATTAGCCAAGAAAAGTGCCGTCCCGTGGTCGGCAGATTCGCTCCGTCGCCCACGGGTCGCATGCATGCGGGTAATGTGTATGCGGCACTGATGGCTTGGCTTATCGCTAAGAGTCAAGGTGGTCGTATTGCGCTGCGCATCGAGGATCTCGATGCGCAGCGCTCGAAGAGTGAATACGTAAGCGCCATCATGCGCGATTTTGATGCGCTGGGGCTTACGTGGGACACGGGTCCGCTCTACCAAAGCGAGCGTGGCGAGGCATATCGTGCAGCGCTTGACGAGCTGAAACGGACGTGCCGCGTGTACCCGTGCTTCTGCTCGCGTGCCGATTTGCATGCGGCATCGGCACCGCATCGTGGTGAAAAGCTCGTGTATGCGGGAACGTGCCGGAATTTGAGTGATGGGGAGGTTGCCGCGAAACGGCTGCAGAAAGCCCCTGCTGAGCGGATTGAAGTTCCTGCCATGCGCATCGATCTTATTGATGCCATTCAGGGTCCGTATGGGCAGAATCTGGCAACTGAATGCGGCGATTTCTTGGTGCAGCGTGCGGACGGGGCGTTCGCTTATCAACTGGCTGTTGTGGTTGACGATGCTGAACAGGGCGTAACGTCGGTAGTGCGCGGTGTTGACCTTTTGTGTTCAACACCGCAGCAGATGTTTCTGCAGCGCTGCCTCGGTATGCCCTCGCCTGTATATGCACACATTCCTCTGCTTGTTGCCGAAGAGGGGAGACGTCTCTCGAAGCGCGATCGTGATGCGGCGCTACCCGAACTCCTCGAGTGTTACCGCACGCCGCAGGGCGTGGTGGGACACATTGCATACGTGGTTGGCTTACAATCAGTCGATGAGCCGGCAACACCCGAAGAGCTGCTTGAAACGTTTGATCTCAATCGCTTTAAGGGTGGTATTTCTGATTTCATTCAGATAGCATGGCGCGCGTAACAGACGAGCTATAGCGAAAACGTTAGTGCGTAACCACTTGTCACAATGCATAGCGCGTAGAAGCTACCCAGTACCACGTTCACGCTGCATACTTGTGCCATGGCACCGATGCGTGTGCGCGGCTCTAAGGGGTTTGCATATAGGGCCTTGAGCAGGGGATATGCCGCCGCAAATAAGAAGGGAAGCACGATAGCTCCACGTGGGAAGAAGAAAAAAACGATAACCACGATACAGACAAGCCAGGTGATCAGTACGGCGGAATAAAGCTTGCGAGCTTTCGCGCGACCGAGACAGACTGGCATGGTGTGACGCCCTGCAAGTTGGTCTTTCTCGATGTCACATTGGTTATTGGTGAACATAATGAGTCCGATACCGATGATTTCCGGCACCGTCCACACGAATACCCAAGGACTAAGCCATCCGGTGAGAACCTGGTAACAGGCAAGGGGAATAAGCCCACCCATCACCACGCCGCTGACAAGTTCGCCAATAGGTAGGTACGAAATAGGGGTTTTGCCAGCGGAATACGCTACTACGAAAAGAGCACCTACAAGCGCGATAAAAAGCGGCATGAATCCAGCATGCACGATGATGACCAAACCCAGCGCAAAGGCGGTTGCTAGAAACCCGATCGCAAGTATGAGCGCCTCTCGTGGGTTTACGTTGTTATACACGAGCACAGCATCACTCGTTTCAACGTTGTCGTTGGTGGAGTCCGATCCTTTTACGTAGTCGTAGTAGTCGTTGAAGGTATTCACCGACGACTGCATGAGCACACAGATGACGAGCAGCAGTATCGCATCGAGCACAGCTAGCTGGCCAGTGTGTGCAAGTGTCAGCGCGCAAGCAACAAGCACCGGCAATACCGATGCAGGCCAAGTATGCGGTGCTGCTAGTTGCACCGCCATTCGCAGCGTAAGATGCTGGTTTACATAACACATATTATCAATTAACCCCAGGTGGAATTTGAGGGGCTGGGGGATGCACCTTCTAAGTTGAGGTTTCCTGAGTTCAGCATGTCCATGATCATCGGCATCATTTGCCAAGCGGCAAATGCGTTCAATGCGAACGACATCGCACAAAACATTGCTGATACTACAGCGGTACGCTTCAAAGCTATAGCGAATGTGCCACCGTCTCCTGGATCGCTGAAATGTGGCTTTAACGTTCGATAACTCAAGAATGCGCATACCAAGCCTGCAGTACTAAGGAACATGCCGCCGAAGAACAGCGACACAACGGCGCACAGCATGGCAATACTACTGAGACGTCGCGCTTTCTTGAAGCTTGTCTCTTGCGCGCTCGTAAGGTTAATACGCGGGCCGTTTGGGCTTCCTGTAGGATTACGTTGCTCATTGAGTTTATTTGGAGCTCCTGTGGGCTCATTTGGCTTGTTTGGACATTCGTTCGAATTGCGTTCTGGCTCGTTGGGTTTTATTTCGTTTTGCTGATCCACGGTTGTCTCCATGCCTTTGTGTGATGACGTAAACGGTTGTGCCATAAGTCTGCTGTGAAATATGCTGCGTGCACAGCCTGCGAAGCTTATTAAACCTTCCTAGGGAAACACTGATTAAAGCCGTCTTGCCTTGCACTGACGAACCGGTATCTGAGAATTTCAGACCTCATTTACGCACGTCAGTGCGCGCATTCGGTCTTCAATCCTCAGGTATCCGCCTCGCCAGCGCAAGGCAAGACGGCTTTAATCAGTGTTTCCCTGGAACGCTATTTTCTCACACCATGCAACGGAGCGGTCAAGTCTGGAAAAAACGCATATGATATGTTACCCATGAGTTGAAGCCTGCTGTTGTAGGTCATACGCTCAATACGAACATATGAAAAAAACGAACATACATTCGTATTTGAGGTTGAATACAGAAAAGAGTTAACGTCCGCTGCTACCGAAACCTCCGATGCCACGCTCTGTGGTATCGAGTTGATCGGTTTCAGTAAGGCAAACCGCTGGCAACTTGATAATGACCAGCTGTGCGATCCGGTCGCCCGCATGCGCGGCAAACGTTTCGGTTGGATCGAGGTTAATAAGCACTGACTTGATTTCCCCACGATAGTTCGAATCGATGAGACCGGGTGAGTTTACGAGCGAAATACCGTGCTTAGCGGCAAGGCCGCTTCGGGGTAACACCAGCCCTGCGTATCCGTGTGGTATAGCTAGTGCCATGCCGCACGGTACCGCCATACGTTCAAACGGTGCGAGCTTGAAATCGCAGGCGGCGCGCAAATCCATGCCGGCGTCTCCAACGTACGCGAACCGCGGAAGTGGATTGCTCGGTTCGAGCCGCTGGATAGGAATGATAATCGGACTGTGGTCGTCGTTGTACGACGTATTGCTTTCACACGACATGGGGCGAATTCTTTCGTACATATTAACGCAACCGCTCAAGCGCTTCGGCGAATTCGCTCGCGCTTTGGAAGTCTTGGTACACGCTTGCGAAACGAACGAAGGCAACCTCATCAATGCTGGCTAAACGCTCAAGCGCCATATCGCCAAGTTCTTTCGAAGTCACTTCGTACTTCGGCTTGTTGCGCAGTTCAGCTTCGATGTCGGCGACCAATGATGAAAGATCGTCGGGTGAAACCGAACGTTTCGCACAAGCGATGGTGAGGCCTCGCATGAGCTTTTCGCGGTCATATACTTCAGTTGATCCGTTTGTTTTCATCACCATGACAGGATTGTCTCCCAGTCGTTCGTACGTGGTGAACCGATGCCCACATTCAAGGCATTCGCGACGGCGTCGGATGGAAGTTCCATCTTCAGACGGTCGGGAGTCGACGACTTTCGACTCAAGGTTGCCGCAGCTTGGACAATACATGCGCACTCCCCTCTCAGCTGAGTGCGCTTAGGCTACCATACAATATATTGTGGTTCAATGGTTATGGTGTCTTAATGATCACACCAATGCAACGAGATACGACACAGCAGTGAACAGTACGGCACTCACCGCGATCTGCTTGCGTGTAAACAGATTAAATGGACACCCTTCGCTGGTTCCGTATGTGAGCTGACGTACGAGAGGTACGTTTTCAAGCCTTATGCGATTGCTACACTGTTGAAGCGATGGACAAGGTGTCCGGTGACGCAAATCGCCTTCCAAATGTGTGCGTTGGCAGTGATCGAACGGTATCACGTTGCCTGTGGCTGCGGATGGAGCGACATGGGGTGCGCGAGCGAGTGCTGCCGTGCCGGATACCGCCCACATTGTATCTTCTATTCTCATTTTCAGCCCCTTTGCTCTTGCATAGAACCTTTGTTCGTGTTTATAATAGACCGAACAAAGGTTCACGTCAATAGAATTTGAAACAAATGTTCGCTTTTCTTAAAGGAGTTGGCTATGGACGAGAAGATCACCAAACGGCAACAAGCCGTACTGGACTGCATCGAGGAATGCATCCGGGAAAAGGGCTATGGGCCCACCGTTCGGGAGATCTGCCAATCGCTCGGCCTGTCCTCCCCTTCCACGGTTCACGTGCATCTTAAGGCGCTTGAGCAGAAAAACCTTATTAAGCGCGACCCCTTAAAGTCGCGCTCTATTGCCTTAGCGCATCCGATCGACGCGGCTCCTGCTGCTGTTGCAACCTCGCCTATGGGATTCAGCAAAACTATCAACGTTCCGCTCGTTGGAAATGTAGCCGCTGGCACACCGATCCTCGCTGAAGAGAACATCACTGAAACCATCACGCTTCCCACCGACATCGTTGGCGATGCGCCGTCGTTCATGTTGTCAGTGCGCGGCGACTCGATGATTGAGGTGGGCATCAACGATGGAGACTACGTGGTCGTGAAGGAGCAGCCGGTTGCCAACAATGGTGACATCGTGGTTGCAATCATCGACGATGGAGCGACTGTCAAAACGTTCTATCGCGAAAAGGATCACGTTCGCTTGCAACCAGAGAATTCCTCCATGGATCCCATTATCACGAGAGACTGCTCCATTGCAGGAAAAGTTGTAGCCGTGTTCAGACGGTTGTGATCAAAGCTATTTACTGGTTACTCTTCGGACAGAACGTCGAAACATACGATGTCGGAACAAGCATCGTCAAGTGTGTGCCGTCTGCTTCGTAGTATTCGGAGAGAATGTGACAGCGCTCATGCGCAAGTGACACGAGATTACCGTTATTGTAGGGAATAACCGTCTCAATGTGAACGTCGCTTGATGCGGCGGCTTGCGCCAGACGGTTAACCAAATCGTCTATGCCTTGTCCCGTGCTCGCCGAAACAAGCACACTGTCGGGACGCCGTGCGCGCAGCGCTTCTACTTGCGCGCTATCGAGCAAGTCGGTTTTGTTTAGCACCTCAATGCGTGGAATGTTCTCGGCATGGATTTGCCCCAGCACATCTTGCACTGCTTCAATCTGCGCATCTCGGTCGGGTGACGAAGCGTCGATCACGTGCAGCACCAAATCGGCACCGGATATCTCGTCAAGCGTCGACTTGAACGCTTCCACGAGTGTGGTCGGGAGCTTTTGGATAAAACCAACCGTGTCGGTTATGGTGATTTCACGGCCTTGTTCAAGTTCAAACTTGCGTGTGGTGGAATCAAGCGTGGCAAACAGCTGGTCGTAGCTGAGCACGTCAGCGCCGGTTAAACGGTTGAGAAGACTTGACTTTCCGGCATTTGTATACCCAGCAAGCGCGACTTTGAACATACCGCTCGCGTATCTGCTCTCGCGTTGTACGTTTCGTACGTTTGCAAGATGGGCAAGCTCAGCGCGTATGGAAGTGATGCGCTTACGTACCAGTCGGCGGTCTACTTCAAGCTGGCTTTCACCTTCGCCAAATCGTGACCCTACGCCGCCACCCATGCGGTTCGAGGCTAAATGTGCCCACATGCCGCGCAGACGCGGCAGCAGGTACTGATTCTGTGCGAGCTTGACTTGAAGGCGGCCTTCTTTGCTGGTTGCATGCAATGCGAATATATCCAAAATCAGTGCCGTACGGTCGATTACTTTCACCGCCTGTCCAACCGCTTTCTCCAGGTTCGACTGCTGTGATGGTGTGAGCTCATCATCGAACACCACCAAGTCAGCTTCAAGACTGCAGCATAGTTCGGCAATTTCTTCTGCTTTTCCGGTTCCAACAAACGTACGCGGGTTGGGAGATGTAAGCTTTTGGGTTGTGGTGGCCACTACGTCGGCACCGGCGGTATCAGCCAACCGTTCGAGCTCAGCGAGTGATGAATCGAGTGACCAGCTCATATTTGGTCGTTCAACACCAACGAGAACCGCACGTTCGCGGCGTTGTTCGGAAAACAGATGCGGGCCACGCGTAATAACGGGTTCGAATTCAGACATAAACGAGCTCCTTTGCCTACGATGACTGGCACACGCGTTCGCATGTGACCATTATGATGTAACGGAGGGGTATCGCCTGTGCAATGAGCGCACAGAGATGACTAGATCGCGAACATCGTTGTCATCACATCAATAGAGCTCCTTTTTGTTTCGTGATCATACGGATCGACCCATGATAGCATAGCGCGCCGACGCCTTCGCTCTACAAGCGAACCGTACCTGTGAAGCTTTCCTTCGCCGGCCCCGTCATCATAACGTGATTGTTGTTTGCCCAGGTAATGTGCAGCGTACCGCCGCGCAGTACTACGTCGTTCTCGCACCCGGCTCGTCCGGTTAGGCATGCAGCGACATTCGTGGCGCACGCCCCAGTTCCGCACGCAAGTGTTTCAGCACACCCACGCTCGTACACGCGCATGTGGATGCCGTCTGCTTCAACGCAAGCAAATTCAACGTTTGTTTTCTCGGGAAACGCAGTGTGGCTTTCGAAGTACGCACCAACCGTATTCACATCAAATGTAGCAAGGCGCTTGTCGCCTGGATGAGTGAATAGAGCGTCGGGCAGCGCGTCGAATGAATCGATAAAGCAGATGGCATGCGGGTTACCCATAGAAACACACGTGAAAGCAAAGTCACCCCATGGGGAGGTTAGAGCTGCTTCGCGTACGTAAGGAACCCCGTGTGGCGTTTGCGCATTTGCGTCTGCGGCGACCGGAACCTTGCTCGGTTCGAGAATCGGCTCACCCATGTCGACCGTAGCGGTTGTCATCTTCCCTGCTTCGTCGACAGAGAAGCGGATCGGTTTCGGGCCTGCTAGGGTGTCGGCTACTAATTCGCCTGCAGAAGCATCGACTAAACCACGATCAACCAGGTACTTTGCGAAGCAGCGTACGCCGTTACCGCACATTTGTGCGAGCGTTCCGTCGGCGTTGATGTAATGCATGTACGCCGCGCATTCCTCGCGCGCAGACGGGCGCACCATGATGACGCCATCGGCTCCAATGCCAAAGTAGCGATCGCATAGGTATGCGACCTGTTCATCGGTGAGCGAAAGTTCATTCGTCAAGTCATCAATGAAGACAAAGTCGTTTCCTAAGCCATTCAGTTTTGCAAAATTGATGTTCATGTGTGTCCAATCTATCGTGCGAGTTTTCTTGAGTTCTCTGATGATTGATAAGTCGCATCCATGCTAGCAACGATGTGTAACGCCTCTGTTAACAGGGCGTCGGTGAAACCGTCGTCTGCATTGATCCACCGGATACGCGAATCCTTACGAAACCAGGTGCGCTGTCGCTTCGCATAGCGTCTCGTTGCTGTTTTGATGCTTATGATTGCTTCTTCAAGCGTGATGCGCCCGTCAAGTGCATCAACGATCTCCTTATAACCAATTGCCTGAGGTGAGGTAATACCATCTCGAAAACCGTTTTTAAGCAGGCACGTAACTTCTTCCACCAGCCCTCGTTCGACCATGGTATCAACGCGGGCGTCTATGCGTGTGCGTAGTATGTCGGGCGTAACTGCAAGCCCAATAAACGTTGCCGGCACCACCTGAGGAATACTTGCCAGTCGCGTTTTCTGCTGCGCATAGGTAAGCCCCTCATCAAGCAGTTCAAACGCGCGTACCACACGTTTTACGTCGTTGGGAGCAATAATGCGGGCGCTTTCCTCGTCGCGTTCGCAAAGCTGTTCCCAAAGAGCATGAGCCCCGTACTTGCGGGCGAATTCCATCCAACACTCGCGAGTAGGATTATTCTGCTGTTCACCTTTTGGGAACTCATACCCGTCGATAGTGGCGCGTACGTAAAATCCCGTACCACCGCACAGCACAACGCGCTTGCCACGTGAACTGATGTCAACGAAGCGCTCGCGGGCGTAGGTTTGAAAGAGCGCAGCGGAGAATGACTCTCCGGGGTCAGCGATATCGAAACCATGGTGCGCAACCACGCGATCGACTTCTGGAATCTTTCCCGTACCAATATCCATGCCACGGTAGATCTGCATCGAGTCAGCACTAACCACTTCCCCATCGATATGTTGCGCGATGGCTTGTGCCAGGTCGGTTTTACCCGATGCGGTAGGCCCCACCACGCAGATGACCGGCGTGGTAAGGTTAAGGATGTTGATGGAGCTGTCAACCATAGGAAGCGGTTAGCGAACGACCTGGCCGGAGAGATACCAGGTTTTCGCCTGATCAACGCGAACGTTCTGGATTGAACCTGCAAGGCTTTCTGCTGAAGTCCCCTGCGGGATGGGAGCGTGTACCGTCTGATTTTTGGGGCTCTTCCCCACGAGCAGTCGTGCATCGCGTCTCGATGCTCCTTCAACAAGCACGGGTACAGTGCGTCCGGCATCAGCCTGGTTGCGCTCGAACGCTTGGTGTTGCACGAGATCGACCAGGCGGTCAAAGCGATCTTGAATGACTTCACGCGGAGTGTCATCGGGTATCGAAGCGGCAGGTGTCCCTTCACGTTTGGAATAGATGAACGTGAATACTTGATGGTATCCAACTTGTTTCACCAAGTCGTATGTTTGTTGGAAATCATCTTCCGTTTCTCCAGGAAACCCGACGATGATGTCGGTCGACAGCGCAATGTCAGGTACTGCCTTACGCAGCTTGCGTACAAGCTCGAGATAATGTGCGGAAGTATAACGGCGGTTCATGGCTTCGAGTATCTTATCGGAACCCGATTGAGCGGGTAGGTGGAGCGCTGGCATAAGTGAGCGAAGCGTAGCGAACTTCCCGATAACCTCGTCAGTCAGATCCTTTGGGTGACTCGTTGCGAAACGGAGCCGCTCGATTCCTGTCGCGTCGATTGCATCGAGTACGTCGGCGAATCGTGGTTCTCCGTACAGATCGCGGCCGTAGGAGTTCACGTTTTGCCCCAGCAGCGTGATCTCCTTTACACCGGCAGCGACATAGGAACGGGCCTCGCTAACGATGTCGTCCATCGCACGTGACTTCTCACGGCCACGCACGTACGGCACGATGCAGTACGTGCAGAAGTTGTTGCAGCCGATGGTGATGGGCAACCACGCCGCCCAGGCATGCTCGCGGGAAGTCGGCAGTTCGGTTGGGAAGCTGTTCGCCGAATCGAGCACCTCAACATGGTGTCCACAATCGGCAATCGCTTCACCCAACAGGCTTGGCAGCGAGACGAGGTTGTGTGTACCGAACACTACATCGAGATGTGGTAGCTTCTGTATGAGTTTTTCGCCATCGCGTTGGCCGATGCAGCCTCCCACGGCAACGATGCGTTTCGTAAGCGGAGATTCTTTTCGCAAGGGCACGTTTTTCAGCGATGCCACCTGGCCGTATAGGCGTACATCGGCCGCTTCGCGCACGCAACACGTCATGTAGATGACTATATCAGCTTCAGGGATGGAGTTGACCGGCAACGAACCTAAGCCTTCGAGCATGCCCGAAATGCGCTCGGAATCGTGTTTGTTCATTTGACAGCCGAATGTGACAACATGGAAAGTCGTTCCAAAGAATGGCGTAGATGTCGTCATGAGGTACCTCAGTTCGAAGCAAGGTGGCCATTGTCTGCATACTGCGCACCATGTGTTGTTGCAGTGCCGTGCAGGTAGCGAGGCTCGACCGAAAAGCGAATGGCGGTGCGATACTCTCCGTCGATAACGATGTCGGCAAACGAGGGAACGCAGGCGATTTCAATGCCGATAGGTGCAAGAAAGCCGCGCGATATAGCGATGGCCTTCACTGCTTGGTTTACTGCGCCAGCGCCCACCGACTGGATTTCAACACAAGCGCCATCTTTGATCATGCCTGCAATGGCACCCGCAACTGATGCAGGGGATGACTTTGATGAAACCTTCAAACAGCCGATATCGGCTTTGCGATCATGATCGGACATGGAATTCCTTTGGTTTGTGCTTCGTTTAAACTGCGTGTAGGCTCAAGCGATGGTGTATATGCGCAACGCGCGAGCAACAGACAGCATTCTACCATTTCATGGTGCACAATCAATCGGTTTCGCCTAATCAACGGGACGAAACGGAATGAATACGCGAATGCCGTCTTTTCCAACCGTCACTTGAGGATCGACGTCGGGTTCCAGATAGTAGCGCGCTGCTATGTCGTCGTAGGCTACTCGTACGGCTTCTTCAAGCATGTGTCGGTCATTGTCGTGGAGTTTGAGCCCCTTGAGCACGTGATCACTCGTATGATTTGGGGCTTTTGAGTTTGACTCCTTGTGTGACGTGTGAGTGTCTTGTTTGTTTTGTCGAGTAAGCTCGGCAGCGACGATGCTTGCCAAGTCGGCAGGGGCTGCTATTTCGCCGTTAAGGATGCGCCGTGCCGATCGAACCGACAGATCGAGCCCGATCGCTTGCGCGTTGGCGGCGAAATGTTCCGGGCTAGCACTTGCCGCTAAACGTTCGCAGAGGGGAAGGCTGCTTGAGTCTGCGTGGAAGATACGCCTTTCCGCCGACATCGCATGTAAGCCACGTTGGTATAAACACGATGCGATTTCGGTCGAAGAACCTGCGAACACAAGACACTGATGATGAGAATCAAGCGCAAATTCGCAGGCGGTGCGCACGATGTTGCGTGGGCCGAGTACTTTCACTGAGGATGCTTCACGGTGAAACGAAGGAAACGTTGACTGGTCGGCCTTCTCCCCCACACGCTGCACGTCAGTTTCAACGAGCAGTGCCGTGCCTAACCCCTTATCCGATGCAAGTACTGAAGCTATTTCGGCGTTCTCGCGGATGGAGAAAAGAGCCATGCCCCTTCCGTGCACACCCCACGTATCGATATGCATGGTGTCGAGCTTCGAGGTCACCCGAGGTTCGAACACTGCATCGTGCAAATGGGGCGGAATGCCGCATCCGTTGTCGATCACGCAGATTCGCCGTCTGGTGCCCTCACGCGATGTTGCGAGATAGATTTCGGTTGCATCAGCGTCGCGGGCGTTTCTGAGCATCTCAATGACAATGTCCTCGCTTGATCTGATGTCGTGAACAGCCTGGCGTCGCTCCGCCTCTTCCGACCTGAGACGAACAAAGCCATCTCCAAGATCGTCTTCGATCCGGAGATGGCTTGTTGTGCAAACAGCGTCGATGAATTGTTCGAGCGATGCGGAATCAGACATCGTGATACGCAGGTTATTTGGCGATGCCGATGGCGCGGCTCTCTCGAATAACCACGACCTTCACTTGTCCGGGGTACTGCATCTCGCTTTCGATGCGCTGGGCGATATCGTGTGCAAGCACTGTGGTGGTAGCCTCGTCAACCACATCGGGCTCAACCATCACGCGAACCTCACGTCCCGCCTGGATGGCATATGTGCGCTCGACACCTTTGTAAGAATTCGCGATTTCCTCGAGCTTTTCGAGACGCTTGATGTACGCGTCAAGGGTTTCCTTGCGTGCACCAGGACGAGCGGCAGAAACTGCATCAGCGGCCTGAACCAACACTGCGAGTACACTTTGCGGATCGATGTCATTGTGATGTGCTTCGATAGCATGCACGATCTCAGGCTTTTCGCCGAAGCGCCGTGCAAGGTCGGCGCCAATGACAGCGTGGCTACCCTCGACTTCGTGGTCAACTGCTTTTCCTAAGTCGTGCAGAAGACCGGCACGCTTGGCAGGAATGGGATCAAGCCCCAGCTCGGATGCCATTACGCCAGAAAGGTAGGCAACCTCAAGAGAATGATTGAGCACGTTTTGCCCGTATGAGGTGCGGTACAACAAGCGACCAAGTGTACGCACGAGCTCGGGGTGCAGGTCGTGAATTCCCGTGTCGAACGTGGCTTGCTCGCCGGCTTCCTGGACACGCTGATTCACGAACGTTTCGGCCTTTCCGAACATCTCTTCGATGCGAGCCGGATGGATTCGACCGTCAGCAATGAGGTTTTCCATGGTGACACGGCCGATTTCGCGGCGAACCGGATCGAAACACGAAATGGTTACGCACTCCGGCGTGTCGTCGATGATGAGATTCGTGCCAGTTAACTGCTCAAATGAGCGAATGTTGCGGCCTTCACGTCCGATAATGCGGCCCTTCAGGTCGTCCGACGGTATGCTGATGGAGGAAACCGTGGTTTCAGCCGAATGATCGGCAGCTACACGCTGGATAGCAAGGCTCAAGATAGAGCGGGCGCGCTTATCTGATTCGGCTTTCACGCGGGCTTCCGCATCGCGGATGATAGCGGCGGACTCATGAGCAACGTCATCCTTGAGCGAAGAAAGTAGCTCTGCTTTCGCCTCTTCTGAAGTCATACCAGCCACGCGCTCAAGGTGTTGTCCCACTTCGGCTTCTGCCTGATCGAGCTTGCGAGAACGGCTTTCTAGCTGACCTTGTAATGATGAAATCTGATGTTCGCGGGCATCGAGAGTTTCAACTCGCTTGTCAAGTGACTGTTCACGCTGGCTGAGGCGCGATTCAGCGACGCGTACTTCCTTCAGGCGTTCTTTACTTTCAGCTTGGGCTTCTTGCTTGAGCTTGAGAGCCTCGTCCTTTGCTTCAACAATAGCTTCGCGTTTGAGTGTCTCGGCTTGCCGCTTCGCCTCGGCAACGACGCTTTCCGCCTCTTGAGCGGCGCGTTTCGTGGATGCGTTGACCAGGTAACGAGCGATTACGAAGCCGAGGGCGATGCCGATGGCAGCGCCGATGAGCAACCATAGATAACTTGGCATGTTATGCCCCCTTTCATGTATGGGTTTACTTATCCAATCGAGTTTGCTTTCCATGAAAAAACCCGGGTGAACCGGGCATGAGTAAGCGCACGTATGATGAGACGCCTTATACGATTGTATATATAAAGCACCTGCAACAGGCGCGATCACTCAAGCTCCCCTAATGATAAAGGTTTGGCAAGCATTTGTAAAAAACTCCCTGCGAAAAAACACTCAGGATCTTATGTTCCTGTTGTCCTATTGTGTCCCTTGGGTAACTATGCTCTGCTCGCTCCATTCGCGGGCAACCACGGCGGATATATGTGAGTCGAAGCCCTTGCGCATGAGAAAGCGATATGCGCCTTCACGTTGGTTCTTTGAACGGGGTGGATGCGCAAGCAACGCAGTGCGAGCACGCTTGAACTCATGACTATCCCCTAAATCGGTTTCCGCGAACGCCTCCACCGTAGCTGGATCGATGTCTTCGCTCTCAAGTTCTCGTGCGATGCCTGCGCGGCCCTTTCCCTGAGCAAGACGACTTCGCACGAGTACGTCGGCAAAACGGGTGTCGTCAAGAAGGCCGCAACGTACTGCACGGTCTACTGCACTATGTGCAACATCAGAGGAAAACCCTTCGTGTTCGAGTTTACGTAGCATGCCTGCAGTGGACTGCTCCCGCCGCACCGAAACTCGTGTAATTCTACGAAAGGCGTCTTCTTCGGTATACGTGCGCTCTGCCTTTCGGGAGACTTCACTTCGGGTATTGCAGCTCTGACGGTTGTAGACACCTTTCCCTATGCTATTTATACGCGTGATGGATGCTTGTTTGTAATGGTTAGAGCCCGATTCCATTGCCGCTATACGAGCGCGCAGTTCTTCGATCGTCGCATTGTTCGCCATACGCGTTACTTTTTACCCTTCGGTTTTGCTGCAGGTGTAAGCGCGTCAGCCTGTGCCGCCTCGCGTGTGATAATGGGCACGCCGTAGTATTCGCGAACCTTCACTTCAATTTCGTCGCGTAGATCGGGGTTGTCACGCAGCGTCTGCTTCGCAGCTTCTCGGCCCTGCCCAAGGCGGTCTTCGCCATAGGTGTACCAGGCGCCACTTTTCTTCACAACACCGCTTTCGGCGGCCATGTCGATGATGCTACCTTCGCGCGAGATGCCCTCACCGAACATGAGATCAAATTCTGCTTGGCGGAACGGCGGCGCTACCTTATTCTTCACGACTTTAGCGCGCACGCGATTGCCAATGTTCTCGCCATCTTTCTTTATGCTGTCGATGCGTCGGATATCGATGCGTACGCTCGAGAAAAACTTAAGTGCCCGTCCACCCGTGGTGGTTTCGGGATTACCGAACATAACACCAATCTTTTCACGAAGCTGATTAATGAAAATGCACGTGGTTTTCGATTTCGACAGTGAACCTGCCAGCTTGCGCAGCGCTTGCGACATCAGCCTCGCTTGCAGGCCAACCGTCGTGTCGCCAATTTCCCCTTCGATTTCAGCACGGGGAACAAGTGCTGCTACCGAGTCGATAACGATAGCATCAATAGCACCGGATCGCACAAGCATATCACAGATCTCAAGTGCTTGTTCGCCGGTGTCGGGCTGAGAAATGAGCACTTCATCGATATCGACACCTAAGCGAGCCGCATATACGGGATCGAGCGCGTGCTCGGCATCAATAAAGGCAACAACTCCTCCGAGCGCCTGCGCCTCGGCGAGGATCTGTAACGCGAGTGTGGTTTTGCCGCTTGATTCAGGCCCGTAGATCTCAACGATGCGACCGCGAGGAACGCCACCAATGCCGAGCGCAGCATCAAGTGGTAGTGCTCCGGTGGGTATGGCCTCTACGATTAGATTATGCCCGTTGTCTCCGAACTTCATGATCGAACCCTTGCCGAACTTCGATTCGATCTGATCGGTGGTGACTTTTAGCATCTTCGCTTTCTCGTCGTTCATGCGAGTCCTTCCCCGTCGTGCTGCGAGCGTTTCCTGTTGATAATCGAATCCTATACGAACATCTGTTTGGAATCAAGCTCTTTCATTGAATTTTGATGCAACGACACGATAACCGAAATGAACTCGCTGTTTGTAGCGGAAACCTTGCAGGAATCTTAGAGGTTCTTGCAAATATCGGTACGAATTGCATGCTCGTTTTTGTCAAAACGCATTCGGATAATACGGCGAATACTCGCGATGTCCTGATTTGATGCACAAACAAGGAAGGAGCCCTTTGAGGCCCCTTCCTGTCGCATCCAGTCACGCTTTGCTTTCGCGCGGTTGTACTTCGTGTCGCCATGTGTGCCATGCCCGCACGCGAATCCGTTGTAGTGTGGCTTTTTTGCCAGAGTGGCCTCTTCGGCCGATTGTCGCCACACCACGTTGCCGCTTCCGTGAGCAAACATATTCCGTTTTTTCGACATACGCCTCACCTCCTTCAATGTATTGCTGACGTTCTTCCACATCATAGCACAGACGTTCTTGAGCGTGTTCTTTCGATTCATTCATACCTGTTATCAGGTTATTTACTGCAGAAAACTAGCAATTACTCGTTAATTGTAGTAGACTAGCAAAGACTAGTTATTAACCGTGTAGAAACTAGGATAAACTATGGTACGACCATCGAACCAGACGCGCAACACGCGTGAGGAAATTCTGAATGTGTCCATGACGCTGTTTGCAACAAGAGGCTTTAAGGCAACCACCGTAAAGGAAATTGCTGCCACTGTGGGCATTAAGGACGCTTCGTTGTACAACCATTTTCCAGGTAAGCAAGCTATTTTCGACGCTATTATTGAGCGCGAACTTACACGGATTGAGCATGCGTTTCAAGATTCGAATGCCATGTTCGATATGAGTGACAGCTCAAGCATATCCATTGCACACAGCATTGATCAGCTTGAAGATGCTCTTATGAAAAGCTACGAACCCTTTTTCACTGATGCGGGAATGATTGCGCTTCGTAAGATGCTTACTGTTAATCAATTTGAAAGCGAGCAAGCAGGAGTGCTCTATCGCAGGATCTTTCTCGATCAGCCGCTCGCGTTTCAAACGTCTGTCTTTGAGCGTCTCATTGCGATGCGTGCGTTCGCTCAGGGTAATGCGCGTATCGCCGCATATGAATCATATGGACCTGTGTTCGTTATGCTTTCCCAAGGGCTTAGCTGGAAGGAAGCTCAACCGAAGATCCGTGCCCTTCTTCGGGCGTTCGAGCGCTCACACAATGCGCAAGACCAATAGCAACATGCTGTTGCTTTACGTGTTTATGGTATACGTGGTTCAATGGAATTGCTTGGAAGCATCATACGTGTCGAGCAAAAATCGGTATCTTTAACTGACAACCCACATCAAGCAAGGAGCATCATGAACGAATCTATGCAATCTGTAGTAACTAACGCAGCTGTTGACACTTCCCGACCGTTTGACGACGACGAAACCTCGCTGGGAGCATCTATTGCCAAGCATCGAAAGCTTCGAGGCCTTACCCAGGAAGAGCTGGCGCGGAAGCTTTACGTTACCCGACAGGCGGTGTCGCGCTGGGAAACCGGTGAAACGATGCCCGGCATTGACATGCTCAAGCTTATTGCCGTAACGCTCAATGTGCCCATTGCACATTTGCTCGAAGCACCCGCCAGCGTCGACGGCTACTGCCAAAGCTGTGGCATGGGATTTTTTGGTCAGCCGGAAAACCATGGCACCAATGCTGATGGAACACCGTCTGCTGACTACTGTACCTGGTGCTACCAGAATGGTGAGTATGAGCGTGAGGAAACCATGGACGACCTTATTGAGCGTTGTGCGCCGTATATGATGGAATCGACGCATGTTTCTCATGACGAGGCTGTCTCGATCATGGGAGCCATTCTCCCCAACCTGAAACGCTGGAAGGATTAGGAGCTGCTATGCCGCGGGAGAGCCTGACCACACAGCGTGAGCGTGCTGGCACTATCGAAGAACGCATGTTTTCGCACTACGGTGAGGGTGCGTGCTCTCTTGAGCACGAAACCCCTTTTCAGTTGACCGTTGCTGTGGTGTTGTCAGCACAATGCACTGATGCTGCCGTAAACAAGGTGACACCAACGCTGTTTATGCGTTATGGCACCCCAGAACGCATGGCGGCTGCAAGCCCCGCAGATATCGAAGCAATCATTCATTCGCTGGGGTTCTTCCGTACCAAGTCGAAGAATCTCATCGCGCTCGCACAAACTGTGCTCGCCGAGTTCGGGGGCGAGATTCCCAATGATATCGACAAGCTACAGAAACTTCCAGGCGTTGGCCGCAAAACCGCCAACGTGGTCATGTGCCAAGCGTTTCGCAACCCGCAAGGCATCGCTGTTGACACACATGTGTTCCGTATTGCCCATCGGCTGCGTTTCGCCACGCGCAATGACGATACCCCAGCGAAAACTGAGGCAAAGTTGCTGAAAGTCCACCCGCGGCAAACCTGGCTCTACATCAACCACCAATGGGTGCATTTCGGGCGTGATTATTGCCGCGCACGCAACCCGAAGTGTGCAGAGTGCTTCATTTCTGACCTTTGCCCGAGCTTCGGCTGTGAAGCGCGTTAAGGGAACAGTGGTTTATTCCGCCAGTTCTGGCGTCAGGAACCTTCAAACCCAGAACAAGACGGCCTATGTTTAGTGTTTCCTTAAACGGATACGAGAACACCGCTACTTAAGCCTAAGCTTGACGGCCAGTCAACACCGATAGCGCGTGCTTGTGCATACGAATGTCGAATTCCCGTCCGCGTATGCGTTCGCCATCGGCCTGAGCTGGCAGCTCGCTTTCGAAGCGTACGTGCACGCCACTCGCCTGTGCGAGGTGGATCTGGCGAAACCTTGTATGATGTCCGCCCTTGGCAAGCAACAGAATGCCTGTGGCAGAAAGCGAGCTCAGTGGTGGTGTCGCTAAACACACATCGAAGAGTCCGTCATCGATGCGGGCACTCGGACACACTTTAAAGCCGCCTCCATACGTAGGTCCTATTTGCACGGCGAACAGGTGGGTTTCACCAGATAAACGCTGTGGAGCTGCAACGGATGCGCTATCGTGCACAACTTCTGCATCATCCATGAGATCGGTGGCGTTTGCGTGTTCAAGTTCGACATCTACTTCAACGACAGGGTGGTTATTTCTAGCGCTCACATCGTTAGCACTCTCTGTGCCGTTTAATTCTAGGCTTTCCCATCTATCGGCAGTACCGGTAAAGCCGGTCATATCGGCGCCGAACGGGAAGGGACGTAAGACCCCAAACAGCTGCGCGATTGCGCTTTCCAGATACAGAAGCGTACCGGTACGCCCTGTTCGTTGCCGGCGCTCGACCGTATCGAGCGCGATGGCGGCATCCAGCCCAAATGAGAGCGTTTCGGCGAAGTATTCTCCGTTCACGCATCCAACATCGGCAGGTGTAATGTTGAATTCAAGGAGCTGTTTGAGGGCGCGGTCGGGTTTTGCTGACATACCAAGTGTTGCCGCATAGTCGTTTCCCGACCCGAAGGGAATAAGCCCAAAACGAGGACGATCCGTTTCGTTGCGAGCCATCAGCCCGTTAACCACTTCGTGTACCGTTCCATCACCTCCCACAGCGATTACGGTGCGGTATGTTGGATGAAGCGTTCGTACGATATCGATGGCGTGCTGAGCATACTCGGTTGGGAATAAATCACATGCGTCTGCTCCCATGGCACTACGCAGCTCACACACGATGCGCTGAGCAACGTCTATCCCTGCGCCGCTTCGTGCTGCTGGGTTCGCGATAACGGCAATTCTCGCAAACTGATGCACGGTTTCTCCTTTTCATGATGGATGGCGGCGTGTACTTGATCGAGCCGCTCTGCGACATAATCGGCTACTTTGTCGCGTTTTGCAAGGGAAAACGCAACAGTGTCGTTTCACGTCACCGCTCACCGCTTGTCGGCGTCTTTCCCCCGGTAATATGGGTTTTCTTGTTGCTTTTGTCGCGCATCGCTACAATGCAGGCATACAGCGAAAGGGGTATCAATGAAAAAGCAGACCGTAGCCACGTTTCGCGCGGCGAAGCAGGCAGGCACCAAGCTGGCCATGCTTACTGCGTACGACTATTCAACCGCAAAATTGGTTGATGAGGCAGGTATTGAAGGCATTTTGGTGGGTGATTCGCTGGGCATGACCATGCTCGGATACGATGACACGCTGCCCGTAACCATGGACGACATGGTGCATCACACGCGCGCAGTTACGCGCGGTGCCGAGCATGCGCTCGTGGTTGCCGACATGCCGTTCATGTCGTACCATCTTTCACCCGCTCAAGCGGTGGAAAATGCTGGGCGACTGGTGAAGGAAGGCGGCGCACAGGCGGTTAAGATTGAAGGAGGCGCACAGTTCGCATCCGAGATACAGGCCATCACTCGCGCATCAATTCCCGTTATGGGGCATTTGGGTCTCACACCACAATCTATCAATGCGTTTGGCGGCTTTAAGGTGCAGGGTAAGACCACGCAGGCTGCACAGCGTCTGGTTGACGACGCCCGCGCAATCGAAGCGGCGGGTGCGTTTTCCATCGTACTCGAGTGCATTCCATCTGAACTTGCGGCTATTATCACAGAAGCAGTGGATGTTCCAACTATCGGCATTGGTTCGGGTGCGGGATGCGATGGGCAAATTCTGGTGTATCAGGACATGCTGGGTATGTACGGAAACATGGCACCGAAGTTTGTTCGTCGGTTTGCCGAAGTGGGCGACATGATGAGAACGGCGTTTGCCGACTACCGTACTGCCGTGCAGGGTGGGAGCTTTCCTGCCCCCGAGCATACGTTCGCCGCGCCTTCGGGCACGTTCGACGGTGTGAACTAGCTGTTCGGTATTACCCAAACCGCTGAAGAGACACAATTGACAACGAGCAATACGGGTGCGGACGGGTTCAGCCAAGACTGCATCCGTACATAGAAAAGGATCATTCATGACGCAGATCATCACCACTATAAGCGAAATGCGTGCGCAGGTGCACGCTTGGAGAAACGCTGGCGAATGTGTTGGCCTTGTTCCCACCATGGGCTACCTGCACGAAGGGCATAAAAGCCTCATTGAACGCTCTGTTGCTGACAACGATCGCACGGTGGTGAGCGTGTTTGTAAATCCCACGCAGTTTGGTCCGAACGAAGACCTCGAAAGCTACCCGCGCGACCTCGACCGCGATGTTGCGCTCGTTACGCATGCCGGTGCCGATGTGGTGTTTCATCCCGAACCTGAAGAGATGTACTTCCCTGACCGCTCCACCACCGTACACGTGGAGGGCTTGGGAAACGAGCTATGTGGTAAGAGCCGCCCGATTCACTTCGACGGCGTGTGCTTGGTGGTAAGTAAACTCTTAAACATCACCACGCCCGATCGTGCGTATTTCGGACAGAAGGACGCCCAACAGCTGCTTATCGTGCGGCGCATGGTGCGCGATTTGAGCATCGGTACAGACATCGTGGGCTGCCCCATTGTGCGTGAACCCGATGGGTTGGCGAAAAGCTCGCGCAACACGTATCTTTCGCCTGCTGAGCGGGCTGCGGCCGTTGTGTTATCCCGTTCGCTTGCGTGTGGCCGTGCGGTGGTTGAATCTGGCGAGCGTAGTGCTGAGGCCGTGCGTGCGGCCATACGCGCCGAACTGGCAACCGAACCGCTCGCCGAACCTGAATACGTCGAAGTTGTTGACACGAATACGGTAAGTCCCGTCGACGTTATAGCTGGTGAAGTGCTGGTGGCTATTGCGGTACGCATCGGCACCACGCGCCTGATCGACAATTTCTTCTTCGATCCGGCCGCATAGGCGTTGTCTATCACTTTTGATTGAGATACCGCTTAGTTTATAAACCAGTAACACGTACGTAAGCCCATAGGTGTTTAGAGAACGTTCGAGAAAGGACCATAAAACCCCATCATGCAGCTGACTATGTTGAAGGGAAAGATTCATCGCGCCATCATACAACAAGCCGACGTGGACTACGTCGGATCTATCACTGTTGACCCGGTACTGCTTGATGCGGCTGGCATTCTCGAGTACGAGCGTGTGCAGGTGGTCGATGTGAGTAATGGCGCACGCTTCGAAACCTACACCATCGCTGGCGAAGCAGGAAGTGGCATGGTGTGCGTGAATGGCGCTGCGGCGCATCTGGTTACGCCGGGAGACCTTTGTATCATCATGTGCTACTGCCAGATGACACCTGTTGAGGCACGCGAACATCGCCCACGCGTGGTGTTCGTTGACGATAAGAACGCCATTGCCAAAGTTGCGCGCTACGAGCGTCACGGCGAAATTCACTGACTCGCTGGCGCATTCCGAATATAACGTGACGAGGTGTGATTCTCGTCACGTTATTACTTTTCGGTAACCTCGCTTGCAAGCGTCTCTAATGCGGCGCGCACTGTCAATCGTCGCACCTGACTGCGATCGCCTGGTACGAACAGCCGCATCGCTTGTGCTTCGTGTGCATTGGCCCAACCAATCCATACGGTTCCCACTGGCTTGCCCGGCTCCGCTCCTGTAGGTCCGGCAATTCCTGTTACCGACACCGCAACGTCGCAGCCAAGTGCTTGACGAGCGCCGCGAGCCATATCAAGCGCCACTTGTTTGCTTACTGCCCCATCGTCGGCGAGTGTGCGGGAACCGACATGCAGCGCCGCATACTTCACCTCGTTCATATAACTGGCAATGCCACCACGAACCACCGTTGAGCTGCCGGGCACTGCTGTCAACGCCGCACAGATTCCACCGCCTGTCAGGCTTTCGGCTGTGCCTATGGTCACACCGCGCTTGGCGGCTGCGGTAATCACGCTGCTCGCCGTTTCAACCAAGGCGCGGTCTTGCGCCAACGCAAGCTCAGCTTCGGTCGCCGCGCGTGTGTACGTTTCATCTTCGGCGCGCGTCGCATCGAGGTTTTGCGCTAGTAGTTCGATTAACGATTCGGACACAGGCTGCGCTGCTGTGTCCGGGTCTGCCGTGGCTCTCTTGCCCGACGGCGCAAAGCCCAGCAGTTGCTTCGCCTTCACAAAGTAATCGAGCATGCTCACAATGGTCAGCACTAACGCTACGATCATTACAAGCCAGGCAATAATATAAAGCGGGTTTTGGAGTGGATTGTCGCCGCTTTCAAAAGGCACGCCGTCCATCACGATAAACAGCACAATCGCCACCATCTGGGTAACCGTTTTTGCCTTGCCATACCAGCTTGCGGCAATCACCGTACCTTGATTCGCCGCGATCATGCGGATACCCGACACGATAAACTCACGCGACATGATGATCAGTGTCACCCAAGCAGGCAGTACGCCCAGCTCGGTGAGCGACAACAACGCTGCTAACACGAGTATCTTGTCGGCGAGCGGGTCCATGAACTTGCCGAAGTTGGTCACTTCGCCGCGACTGCGGGCTAAATATCCGTCGAGTGCATCGGTAGCTGCGATCAGCACAAACACCGCCGCCGCAACCCAGGGCTTCCACACTTCGCCGCCATCAAGGAAGGGGAACCAATCGAACCAGGGAGCCAAAAACACTACTACGAACACCGGCACGAAGCAGATGCGCGTAAGCGTCACGATGTTCGCCGGCGTCCAGAGACGTTCTTGTGGTTCCTGAGCCATGTTTATTCACCTTCCATTTCGTACAGCAGCGTATCGGTGATGGTAACCCGCCGCACGTCGCCGACGTTTCCTTCGCTCACATACACCACACCGTCGACCTCGGGTGCTTGGCACATGGCACGCCCGAACAGTTGGCCATCCTCTTCAATACCTTCGATCAGCACGTCAAAGGTACGCCCAATGCGTGCAGCAATAATCTGGGAGCACACACTGTCGGCAATGTCGCGCACACGTTGGGCACGATCGCGCTTCTCATCTTCATCAATTTGGTCAGCTAGCGCCGCCGCACGCGTTCCTTCTTCGCGCGAGTACGGGAATACACCCACGTAATCGAAGTAGCCCTCCTCCACAAACGAGCACAAATCCTCGAACTGCTCATCGGTTTCACCGGGAAATCCGGCAATGAGTGTGGTCCGCAGCACCACATCGGGAAGCATGCGGCGAATCCTATCAACCAACTGCACGAACTCGTGCCTGTTACCATGGCGGTTCATCGCCTGCAGCAAGCTTTCATCAACGTGTTGCAGGGGAATATCAAGGTAGTTGCAGATGTTATCGTGCTTGGCGAATACGTGGAGCAGCTCGTCGGTTATTCCTTCGGGTTGCAGGTACATCACCCGAAACCACACGTGGGCGAACTCATCAGCGAGGCGATCCATCAAACTTGCGAGCGTATCGTCGGAACCTAAGTCGGAGCCCCATCGCCCAGTATCCTGCGCGATAAGCACAATCTCTCGTGCGCCGGCAGCTATGCGACGCGACACCTCTTGGCGGATGTCGCTGTACGTGAAGCTGTGATAGCGCCCGCGGATGTACGGGATCGTACAGTACGAACAGAAGCGATCGCACCCGTCGGATATCTTCACGTATGCCGATACCGCGCTCATCTCCTGGTCAGGCAACGCATAATCGGCAGCTTCGATGTTAAGGGCGCTGGTACCTGCACCGTTCGCTTCGCCGTATGAGAAATCATCGTCAATCGGTTCCACGGTGCGATCAATGCCAAACAGGTCGCACAGGATGCTCACAATGTCGTCTTCCTTACTGCATGGCACAAACATGCTTGCTTCGGTTAGCTCGGCGGCGAGATCGTCCCCGTAGCGCGCCGGCATGCAGCCCGCCACCACAAGCTTCGTGTGGCCACAACGCACAGCATCAAGGGCCGCCACGTCGAGAATTGCCTCAATGCTCTCTTCGGTTGCGCTTTGAATAAACGAGCAGGTGTTCACCACCACAGCGTCGGCGTCAGCAATCTCATTAACAATGGAGAAGCCTGCATGCGCAAGCCGCTCCTGCATATGTGCAGTGTCAACTTCGTTTTTCGCACAACCAAGCGTGAGAAACGACACTGCCAACGGCAATGTTTCGTGTGAAGGGTGCGTCATGGGATGCGCCTAGCGATAGTTCACGTACTGAAGGGGCTGACCGTAGTCTTTCTCCTTCAAAAACGCGATAACCTCTTGCAGTGTGTCGCGGGAAGCTGAGCTTACGCGCAGCTTGTCACCTTCGATGGTTACCTTCACCTTCATCTTGGTGCCGCGAATGTCCTTCGATATGGTGCTGGCGGTATCACGGTCGATACCTTCGACGATAGTTGCCATCTGACGTACGCTTTGTCCGGCCGCGGGTTGTGGGTCACCCCACTTCACGGCGGAAAGCTCGATGCCGCGGCGAACAAGCTTTGAGCCCAACACGTCGATGACTTGCTTTGCTACGAAATCGGCGGGAGCCGATACGGTAAAGGTCTTCTTTGCTTTGTCAAGCGTTATTTCCGCGCCGGAACCTTTGAGGTCGTAGCGCTGGGAAAGCTCCTTGCGAGCCTGCTGGAACGCATTGTCTATCTCTTGCATGTCGACGGTGGAAACCACGTCAAAGCTTGATTCCTTAGCCATGGAAGCATCCTTTCTCGCATTGCGATGCGCATTGGTACAGCCACGATGTTATCCGTATAGGATACCTTACCTTTTCCTTATGAAAGGGCGTAACGTGCAATCAGCGCGCACGCGCACGATAAAAGCGACATATTGGAAAGCAAGCAAGATTCGCGAGAGATAGTTGTTCAAAGCCACCTGCGCAGGGCTGAATGTTATCAGCAGTTCGCTCGCTCCTACGACAGGAACCGCTTGGGTAGCGGTAGGCGTACAAGGCTGCCACTTTCAAGGCTTTCGGGCACGGCGATCTCGTAGTAGCTCTCCGTTGTCGCATGACCGGCACCTTCGACGAGCACTCGTTCCTCAGACCCCGCCCGGGCTGCATAATCTTGTTCGCGCAGGTGGTCGCTTAGCTGACGCAGGTGTGCCGCTCGTTCAAACCGCAGCGCATGTGGAACTTGGTCGGTGCGCTGCGCCGCTGGCGTACCTTTGCGAAGTGAATAGGGAAACACATGCAGTTTCGAGAACCCACAGGTAGTACATACAGCGCACGTTTCTAAAAACTCTGTTTCTGACTCGCCAGGAAACCCGGCAATCACGTCGGTTGTGAGCGACAGACTGGGCACCTGAACTCGCAAGTCGTCGACAATTTCACAGAATCGTTCTGCGGAATACGGGCGAGCCATCTCGCGCAATACCTTCGAACTTCCCGATTGCAATGGCAGGTGCAAATGCCGACAGATACGCCCCTGAGTGCTTGACAGTAACTGCACGAAATCGGGCGCGACATCGCGCGGCTCGATACTCGACACGCGGAAGCGAATGAGTTCCTGCGTACCGCGCGCACTACGGTCGGTTGCCTCGAGCAGGATCTTCAGTAGTCCCGCAAGGCGCACCTCACTCGCCGATCCCGTGGACGCATGGTACGACCCCAAGTTGATACCGGTCAGTACCACTTCTTTCGCACCCGCCTGTGCCAGCTCGAGCACTTCGTCGACAATCGACGTGACCGAACGGCTCCAAGCGGGTCCGCGAGCTACGTGAACGATGCAATAGGTGCAGGCGTTGTCACAGCCATCCTGTACTTTTACGCCGACACGCGTGCGAAAGCTCTCGCCAATACGCAATGCGGTTGCATGCGTGTGCGTAGTGTCCTCAAAACCATGCAGCTCCATGCGATCGAGCAGATGCACAATCTCACCAGCTGAGGCATCCTTATCACCAGCCAAGACATCTTCGATGATGCTCGATTGACCTTCAAGCACTTGCAGCAGTGTGCCTTTTGGTGCCACAACCACACGGTCACTCATGTCGGTATACGTTTTTGCGTCGATTGCTACAGCGCAGCCAGTCACTACCACCAACGCATCGGGGTTCGCGCGCAGCGCCTGATGGGTTGCCTTGCGCGTTTTCCGTTCGGCCTGACCCGTGACCGTGCAGGTGTTCACTACCACCAATGCCGCATCGCCTGCATCGGTTGGGACGTGTCCGCGCGCCAGTAGCGCCGCTGCAAATGAATCGGATTCGACGCGATTCACCTTGCAACCGAGATTAATCACCTGAAACTTCATCTGTTGCCCCTTGCGCCTAAGCATCCCAGCTCGTAAAGCACAAGCGCCGGAGCGACCACGCCAGCGGTTTCGGTGCGCAGGATACTCGGTCCAAGCGACACAGTAAACCCGCATTTAACACCTTCCACGATGCGACTGACTTCACGATCAGCAAGCCCTCCTTCCGGGCCGACCACCACAGCTACACGTGCATCGGCAACCTGGCTGCAGGCGCAGCGCTTCATCCCTTCCCACAGAGCTTCATCAATGGCGGCTGACCCCGGCGCTTCTTCCCAGCAGACAAGCACAGCTGTTGCCTCACACATAAGCTCAATTGCCTGATCGAGTGTTGCAACTGGGGCAACATCGGGCACGAAGGGCTGCCCTGACTGCATGGCGGCCGACTTTGCAATAGCCTGCCAGCGCTCGCGTCGGGAAGCCGCCTTCTTCGCATCCAGCTTTACGATTGCGCGTTCGCAGGCAAGTGGCACAAACGCTGCTACACCTAACTCAGTGGCATGGCGCACGACCGAGTCCATCTTGTCGCCTTTTGCCAGACCCTGCACGAGTATCACCTGCGGTCGCGACGTCTTTGCGTCTTCACGACAAGCGATGCGCACGATCGGAATTGCATCGTCAATACGAACGATCTCGCACTCAAAGTAGTCGCTTGCGGCGTCTACTACAGCAACATGTTCGCCGGGTACAAGACGCAGCACGCGGGCATGCTTAGCATCGTCTGGCGCAAGACGCAGCGGAAACACCTCGTTGGTTTCCGCTGCAAGTACCTGATTATCCAAAAAGAACCGATGAAGAGACACATGATCTCCTTTTACAACGGTGGAGCTGTTAGTTGAATGCGTCGCGCAACTTCTGGAAAGGCGTGCGCGCATCCGCTACGTCTTCACCCATCTCAGCTGCCAGTTGCTCAAGGATCTCGCGCTGACGCTTCGTCAGCTTCTTCGGCACCACTACGTTTACGTGCACATACATGTCGCCGCGTGCGTCGCTGCGGAAGCGCGGCATGCCGTAGTTCCTCACGCGAATGACCTGTTCGTTTTGACATCCTTCGGGGATACGCACGCTAATGCGTTCGTCTTCCATGATGCCGTCGATCTCAATTTCGGCACCCAGTGAAGCTTGTGCGATAGACACGTTTACGCGAGTATGCAGGCTGTCGCCTTCACGCTCGAAGTATTCATGCTGTTGAATACGGCACGTGACAATAAGGTCACCCGATCGAGCCGCATGCATGCCGGCCTCTCCGAATCCGGTAATGCGCAGCTGCTGGCCGTCGCGGATGCCGGCTGGAACTTCCACGGTGACGCGCTGGCGATCGGGTACCCTGCCCTGCCCGTCGCATTCGGGGCACGGGTTTTCGATCGACTTGCCCGTGCCGCCGCATGTCTGGCACGGTGATGCTGTTTGCATGTCGCCCAAGAACGTGTGCTGCACGGTAACTACCCGGCCGCGCCCGTTACAGTCGGGACACACAACCTCGCGGCCGTTCTCACCCAAGCCCGTACCATCACAATCGGCGCACGGTGCCAAGCGGTCGTAAACAATTTCCTTCTTCACGCCTGACGCAACCTCTTCAAGAGTCAGCCGCAAACCGACTCCCATGTCGCGGCCTTCCGTGCGCGTGGTCGTCCGTCCGCCACTACCGCCGAAAAACGAGCTGAAGATATCGCCCATGCCGAAGCCCCCGCCGAACAGGTCCTCGAAATCGACATAGCCGCCGCCGAAGGGTGAACCACCCGACGCCGCACCGGGAATTGTGCCGAAGCGATCGTACTGGGCGCGCTTCGCAGGGTCGGATAGCACATCATAGGCTTCGTTGAGTTCCTTGAAGCGATCTTCGGCATCGGGTGCCTTGTTGATGTCGGGATGGAGCTGGCGCGCCTTGCGACGGAACGCCTTTTTTATCTCGTCGTCAGACGCATCGCGCGCGACGCCTATCACCTCATAAAGATCCTGAGCCATGAAACGTTACCTTTCCTTGCCGTGTGAAGATTCGGCTATCTATCCTGTAAAGCGGCGCTTGCAACCTGCACCGCGTGAATGACCTTCGAATAGTCCATGCGTGTAGGGCCAACAACTGCCACAACGCCGGTTGCCGCGCCTTCGCCGTAACTACTGGCAACCACCGATACGCCCGAGAGACCCGCCGCCACGTTTTCGCTTCCGATATGCACCGTTGGTAACGCACCTCCTGCATGTGCCGCATCATCAAAAATTTGCAGAAGCACAGTGTCATCCTCGAGTACTTCCATCACCGGAATGAGCGATTGCGAGTGGCTGAACTCGGGTTTCGACAAAAGTGAACTTACACCGAGTCTGCGAGCGCGCGAGAGTTCGCCCTCTTGCAGGCATGAGAGCACTTCTTCGAGAACCATGCGCACGAGTGGGTCGGCAACTGCCGTGCTGAAGCCATGTGCCAGGCGCTCTTCCATTTCGTGAAGCGAGCGCTCCGAGAACATTTCGGCGAGCAGGGTTTGTACTCGAGCGAGATCATCAGGGGAAATGTCGGTTGAGAACTCCATCTGGCGGTTAAATACACGCGCGTCTTCAGTGACCACCACTACAAGTGCTTTGCGCGGCGACAGCGAGATCACCGATATCTGCTTGATGCGCATGTCCATAACACTTGGCGCAATAACAATAGAAAGGCAGTCGGTGAAGCGAGAAAGCGCAAGCGAGGTTTGTTCAAGCAGCGAATCGAGCTCGGCGGCGCTGGCGCGCATGCGTTCAACCGCTGCGGCATACGGAGACTCCTGTGGCAGAAGACCCTGCTGAAACAGGCGGTCAACAAAGGCGCGATATCCGTAGTCGGTAGGAATGCGACCCGCCGAGGTGTGCGGCTGCGTGATGTAGCCGTCTTCTTCGAGCACCGATAGCTCGTTTCTCACCGTTGCTGAACTCACACCCAGCTGGTACTGCTCCACGAGTGTGCGCGACCCAACGGGAAGCGCGCGTGCCACATATTCCTCTATAAGCGCTGCTAGAACGCGTTGTCTCCGGTCAGAAAGCATGGCACCTCCCTTTGCGTCGAATCCAAAACATGCCACAACCGCCCGCAGTGTCCCTCCATTAAGACACTGGCGCGATCGACGTTGTATGTGAAACGCTATTTTAGCAGCCGACAAGCGCGAGTGCTAATATGAATGGTCAGCGAGGAAAAATTCAACGCGAGCGCCACATTCGGGCTTGAAACGCGCGAATTCGACATGAATGTGAATGGGGTTTCTAAAGGGTTGCCAGCGGGATTGCCAGAACCCAGCGAGACGAAAGTAGCCCCAGGATGCTTTACGGTGCAAGGTTGAACAAGCGACCGTATAATTCGTTGCCGCAAAGCCACCCTGTTCTGGTCGGCTTCCAACGCCCGTGCTCGTGCACAGCCAAGCCATCGCGAGCAAGCTCTTCAAACGTTGTACGTACGTCGGGCAGAAGTGCGCTTGCCGCAGCAACGCGCTCGTCGCTTACTCCACGTGACATACGCATGCCAAGCATCAGGTCTTCTGCCGCCATCTGCCGCGCGTCAAGATCATCGGTAACCTGCCCGTCCTGCATGCGCATCCGGCGGTTTGAATTCTGCGTCATAGTGGTGGCCGCAAGCCCAAGCCCTAAATACGGCACGCCTGTCCAGTATGCCGTATTGTGTCTGCTCTCGAAACCTGGACGAGCGTAACTGGCAACCTCGTAGCGCGTAAACCCCGCTTGTCCGAGTACCTTTTCTGCTAGCTCCATGTGCTCAGCTTCTATATCATCGTCGGGTTCTTCCAACTGACCACACGCGACCATGCGCGCGAATGGCGTATGTTTTTCAATAGTAAGTGGATACACGCTTATATGTGTAACGCCCAACGAGACGGCTTCCTCCAAGCTTGCGCGAAAGTTATTGGCGCTCTGACCAGGAAGTCCGCACATAAGATCGATACTCACGTTCTCGAAGCGCTCTTGCGCCGCCACAATGGCGCGCCGGGCATCGTCGGCGCTGTGCGCGCGACCAAGCGTTTCCAATAAGCTGTCATTAAAGCTTTGCACGCCGATAGATAAGCGGTTTACGCCCAGCGCCCAGATGTCGCGCACCATACGCTCGGTTAGACTTTCGGGGTTCGCTTCCATAGTGCACTCTACGTCTGGCTCAAGCCGTAGGGAAAGCGACAAGGTGTACAGCAGCATAGACAACCTTGAGGTGCCAACATGGCTCGGTGTGCCACCCCCAATGTATATCGTTTTCACCTCGGTGAGCTCGCCTTCTTTCGCCTTACGGCGGATTTGCAAGCACAAATCCTCCACGTACTCGTCGATCTCGGTCGAACCGGTTGGAACAGCGCGCGTCGTGAAATCACAGTAGCCGCAGCGCTGCACACAAAACGGCAGATGAAGGTAGAGCGCCTTATACGGATCATGCGGCATGTGTGGATCCTTTCTGTTGATACGGTGCTTTTCGGTAAGCTTTGGGCTGGCGAAACCAGCTAGCGTTTCTTACCTGCGCTCCGCGTTGCTTCCCTCAGCGATTTCTAGCAGCTCATCGAACACAGCGTCGAAATCCGAAAGCGTTGAGCAGTGGTTGATGCGCTCGCGTGCGCACGCCGCGCCCGGCAGGCCCGCCACGTACCACATGGCATGCTTGCGCATACGCACGATGTTTCGACCCTCACGTTGTGACAGTAACTGGGCATGGCGACGCGCCATGCGTAAGCGCTGCTCGACGGTTGGTGTACATGGTTCGCTGTTGCCCGCAAGCGCCGCTTTTACCTGGGAGAACAACCAGGGGTTCCCCTCAGCAGCACGCGCAATCATAATGGCGTCGCAGCCGGTCACGTCACGCATGCGCACGGCGTCGGTACCGCTTCGCACGTCTCCGTTGCCAATAACCGGTACGCGAACTGCATCCTTCACACGCGCGATGGTGCCCCAATCGGCACTGCCGCGGTACAGCTGCTCGGCGTAGCGCCCATGCACAGCAAGCGCGTCGGCACCGGCATCTTCCATGCGCTGCGCGAACTGCGGTGCCGTTTCGTCGCCTATCGACCAGCCACGCCGGAACTTCACCGTCACCGGATGGCTGACAGCCTCCTTTACCGCCCGCACGATGCTGGCCGCAAGATCGGGTTCGCGCATGAGGGCACTGCCGTCACCCTTGCTTACGATTTTGCGCGCGGGGCAGCCCATATTGATATCCAAGTACGCAAGCGTCTGACCCATCACGTCTTCAATCCACGCCGCTTGACTTGCCATAGTGTCGGGTTCATGGCCGAATAATTGCACACCAACGCTTTTCTCCCCTGCGGCCAGCGCCAGCAGGTTTCGGGTTTTCTCGTTGGCGTACGACAGTCCCTTCGCTGACACCATTTCGGTAAACGCCAGATCGGCTCCTTGTTCCAGACACAACGTGCGAAACGCGATGTCACTCACGCCCGCCATGGGCGCGAGCAGTACATTGTATTTCCCAAACAACGTCACGCGTCGCGTTCCCTAGAAACTAAGCCCGCTACTCAGCGCGCCAATAACGCCGATACCGAGCGCGACGAGCAGCGCAACCGCCACTACGGCGACAAAGGCAACCAGGCATCCCGTTGCCTTTGATCTACGGGCGCGCTGAAGCTCTTCGGCGCATTTTTTCTCGTCGAAGGGGTCGTTGAGCCAGTCGTATTCTTCGCGTTTTCTTGTCATGGGCTAATCGTCCACCTTTAGAATCGCCATGAACGCCTCTTGGGGCACTTCCACATTGCCGATGGCCTTCATGCGCTTTTTACCGGCTTTCTGCTTTTCTAACAGCTTACGTTTACGACTAATGTCGCCGCCGTAGCATTTCGCAAGCACGTCTTTACGCTTCGCCTTCACCGTTTGGCGCGCCAGCACGCGCCCGCCGATAGCAGCTTGAATGGGTACTTCGAAGAGTTGCCGCGGAATGATCTCCTTCAGCTTCTCGCACAGTACCCGTCCGCGATCGTACGCCTTGTCTTTGTGTACGATAAACGACAGCGCATCGATTGGTTTGCCCGACAATAAAATATCAAGTTTCACCAGCTTGGATGGCTTGTATCCTGCGAAATCGTAGTCGAGGCTGGCGTAGCCTTTCGTACTCGACTTGAGCTTGTCGAAGTAGTCCAAAATAAGCTCGGAGAGCGGAATCTCCCACAGCATCTCCACTGTGGTTTGTGAAAGGTAGTTCATCGTAACGAAGGTGCCGCGGCGCTGTACGGTAAGGTCCATCACCGCGCCCACGTAGTCGGGCGGAATGAGAATCTTCGCCTTCAGATACGGTTCTTCCACCATCACGATCTCGCCAGGATCAGGCATTTCTTGGGGCGAATGAATCGTGATTATTTCGCCTGCCTGCTTGTGTATACGGTATTCAACACTCGGCGCGGTGGCCAGCAAGTCGAGCCCAAACTCGCGTTCGAGGCGCTCCTTGATAACTTCCATGTGCAATAGCCCCAGAAAGCCCACGCGGAAGCCAAAGCCCAGTGCATGTGACTTTTCGGGTTCCCAGACAAGTGCCGGATCGTTCAGCGACAGCTTCTCAAGCGCTTCTTTTAATGGCTCGTACTGGTCGCCATCAATGGGGAACAAACCCGTGTACACCATTGGTTTCGCCTCGCGATAGCCCGGCAGCGGCTCGTCGACGCCACCGTGCAGGGCGGTTACGGTGTCACCCACCTTCACCTGACGGACGTCTTTAAGCCCCGTGACCAGATATCCCACCTCGCCCACAGTTAGCTCGGGTAATGGCGTTTCGGCAGGGCGGCGCGCGCCAACTTCCTCAACGAGCACCTCGGCACCAGTGGCCATCATACGCACGCGATCGCCTTTTGCAATGTGACCGTCAACCACGCGTATAAGTGCTACCACGCCGCGGTAGGCATCGAAGTAGCTGTCGAAGATGAGCGCGCGTAAGGGGGCATGTGCGTCCCCAGTTGGTGCAGGGATGCCGTAGACCACCGCTTCGAGCATGTCGTGTACGCCCTCGCCTGTTTTGCCGCTTGCAAGCACCGCATCGTCGGCGGGAATGGCCAGGCCATCCTCGATTTCTGCCCGTACGCGGTCGGGGTCGGCGGCAGGCAGATCGATCTTGTTGATGAGCGGAATAATCTCCAAGTTCGCGTTCATAGCCATCATGGCGTTAGCCACCGTTTGCGCCTCAACACCCTGCGTCGCATCGACTACAAGGACAGCGCCCTCGCATGCGGCCAAACTTCGGCTCACCTCATAGGTGAAGTCGACATGACCGGGCGTGTCGATAAGGTTGAACTGGTATTTCTCACCATCATCGGCCGTGTATTTCACACGCACAGCCTGGCTTTTGATGGTGATGCCGCGCTCGCGTTCGATGTCCATGGAGTCGAGCAGCTGCGCTTGCATGTCGCGTGCGGCCACGGTGCCTGTAAGTTCCAACACGCGGTCGGACAACGTCGACTTGCCGTGGTCGATGTGCGCAATGATGGAAAAGTTTCTAATATGCGTTGGGTCGTTCGCCATAACCTTATCTTTCGATCAACTCTATTCGTGTCACCAGCCGATGACAAAATCTTCGGCGGCGCAAAGCGTCAATGTTGCGATATTCTACCCTATGGATTGCGTGCAGTTCCGTTTTCAATATGGAAAAACGTTGATTCGGAAGAATAAATGGATTTTTCCCGTTCAATTTGATAATCTATCGCCTTGCGTAAACCAGCGACACCTGCGCGCGATATTCCCTATCCGCGAATCCGCAGACATGGCTGCATGAAGGATGTGCGTTGCTGGAGGGCCGAAGGCCTGCGGTGAGTCGGAAAACCAGTGGCTTGCCAACGAGATCGCGCGCACGTGCATTCGCTGTAGGGCGGCTGTTCACGTTGTGGTTGCGCGTTCTTTGCCTTCCTTCACCTCCACACACTGCATATGCTTTCGCTCTGCCGGTTCTCGGATGGGGAAACGACACGCGTCGCCGGTTCGCACGTATTGTTCCGCATCGTTTCGAAGGAGAACGACATGGCAAATATTAAGAGCCAGAAGAAGCGTATTATCACCAACGAGAAGCGCCGCATGCGCAACCGCGCCGTCAAGTCGCAGCTGAAGACCGCCACCCGTCGCGTGAAGGACGCTGTGGCCGCCAGCAATGGTGCCGAGGCGTATGCTGCCGCACTGGCCGCTTGCCGTTTGATGGATAAGGCCGCTTCCAAGGGTGTTATCCACAAGAACCAGGCCGCCAACCGTAAGTCGGGCATCATGATGCTCGCAAACACCGTGGTTACCGACGCCGATCGTGCCGCGTATGTGAAGCCGGAGCCGAAGCCGCAGAAGACCGGTTCGAAGAAGGCCGCCCGCAAGGCTGCTAAGCATGCTGCCGTAGTCGCTGCTGCCGAGGAAAAGGCTGTTCGTCGTGAGAAGCAGCTGAAGATGGAGGCTGAGGCTGCTGCCCGCAAGGCGAAGGAAGCCGCTGAGGCCGAAGCTGCCGAAGGCGAAGAGGCTGCCGAATAGCGTTTATAGGTGAGACGAGGGTTGAGTAACGTCGTTTACGGTAGTTACGAGAGGCTCGAAAGACCACGCATACATTCAAAGCGTTACAGAGAAATACTCTGAGCTGAATTGGCGTCGACACAAGTCGGCGCCAATTACTTTCGGACAATTACCGAAAGCACCCAATCAAGAAACGCCGTGCGCGCGTCGGCTCCGCTTTTCATGGCGCGCTCTGCATCGCATGCCGATATGAGCGCACACCTCAGCTCGCGCTCTGTGAAGCCCCGCGCCCACGCGGCATGATGTTTCACTTTCCAGTCAGGCATACCAAGAGCATCGGCAACGCTTATGCCCTGCCCGCGCTTAGTGAGCGATTGGACGCAGATTAGCTCGCGTACCCGTGCCGTGCACGCTGCCATGAGCGCATAGGGCGACGCAGAACTCATCCGTCCGAACAAATCCATACAAGCACGAATGTCGCGCGAAGTGAAGGCGTCAACAAACTCCCAGGGTTTCGCTTCCGCAGTACGCTGCACAACTGCCGTTACGTCGCGCTCGTCAACCGTTCGTTTGCCAAAATGTGCGAGCGCGATCTTGCGAACCTCGGCATCGAGATGAACCGTGTCCTCACCAACAAGATCAACGAGCAGCCTTGCCGCGCGATCGGTCATAGTAAAACCATGCGACACCGCCATGGAGCGCACGGTTTTGGGCAGCTCGTAGCGCTTCAATGGCGTACATTCGATGACTGAGCTCTTCCCTACGGCAGCAACCGCCTTGCGCAACCGCCTGTTCTTGGCCATCTTGTCGGCAACAAGGGCGAGCACCGTGGTGGCACACGGATTCTTCACGTAAGATACCAGCGCGTCGATATCTGCCTCTTTAAGGTGATCTGCGGCTTTCACCTCTACCAAGCGAACGTCGCTGGCAAATGGAACTGTGTTGCAGGCAGAAACGATGTCGGTGCCCACCGCCGTGGAACCGTCAAATGTATCGGAGTTGAACGCCAAGTCACCCTTCGACTCAAGTCGCGTGCGTAACCGTTTCAGTACCGCATCGCGCTTCAAAGCGTCCTCACCAACAATGAGGTACACAGGAAGCAGCGGAGTGTCTTTGGAAGCATTGGCCATGGCAGCGATTCTATCCCACCTGAACCCGCACTGTGCCATCGTTTTCGAACGTGCACGAAACATCTTCCTGTTCGTCGGTGCGAAACACCTGTGCACCAACACCGTCAAGTATGGCAAGACACTCGTCGGCCGGATGCCCGTAGCGGTTACTCTCGCCTACGCTTATGAGTGCGATGTTCGGCGAAAGCTCACGTGCTACCTCGTCGGTCAGCGACGCACGCGAACCGTGATGGCCAACCTTGAGCACATCAACGTTTCCTATGCGCTCTTCATCGATCATGTATTCGAGCTGCTCAGCTTCGGCATCTCCTGTGAATAGCATTGTTGCTGAGCGCGTGGTGTCGGTGGAGCTTACGTTATGCGTCATTAACAAGCACAGACTGTCAGCATTGCCCCCTTCATCGGAAAATGAGTCAGGCCATATTACCGACAAGGAAAAATTGCCCACCTCAATCTCATCTCCTGGCGAAAGTCCTAAAACCGAGCCATCACGTGCCGCCAAGCTCGCTGCATGAAGCAGACGCTCGCAAGAATCGCAAGCACAGGAAAAGGCGTCGTTTGCCACCAGTATGTTGTCGATTTCTACCACGTTCGCTACATCCTCGAGTGATCCCATGTGATCGTCGTCCCCGTGCGAGATAATAACCGCATCAAGCGAGAGTACCCGATGTCGGGCAAGTGCCTCGCGCAACATTGCGTCGTTGGTTCCCGTGTCGATGAGTACCGCGCTTCCTTCACTTCTCACCAGAAATGCATCGCCCTGCCCCACATCTAGCATGACAACTTCGTCAGAGCATCGCGCAGACACCGCCCACGGCACCACGCAGAGCACAACTGCGCCGGCAAGAAGCGCTGATGCCGTGCGCACCGAAACCCTCGTTGGCCAGGCCATCCATAGTGCCGCAGCAAAAGCGCCCGATACCGCCAAACACACCGCCGGATTCGCGTATATCGGAATGGCTGCATGAGGTATGGCGGCACATGCTTGAACCAAATTGTTGAACCACGTTGCCGCAACACACGCTGCTCCCACACAGGCATGTGCTGTGAAAGGAAACGTGAGTCCGGCCGCACAGCTTACGTACCCACCAACGCACAACACCGGGAAAAACGGCGCAGTAAGCACGTTGGCAAGTGGGCCGACAAGCGACGTCTGCGAGAAGAGTGCCGCCGAATACGCACCGGTGAGTACCGACGATGCAAGCGTTATAACAACCGGGCCACAAGCGACACGAATCGGTGCGAATTGCACGCGGTCAACCCACCCTGAAAACAGCGGCGCGAACATGACAATGCCAGCAGTACTCAACGCTGACAACGTGAACGACACCGACACCGCATTCTTCGCATCCAGTAGAATGAACGCCACTACTGCCAAGCCCACTGCCGCAAGCGATGCATGCCGTTTGCCCGCAAAAAACGACAGAAGCGACACACCTGCCATAATGGCAGCTCGCACTGACGAAGGAGAACAGCCGGTCAGAACAAGAAACGACGCCAGAAACAGCACCTGCGCTCCGATAAGCACACCTCGTCCTGTGCGAAGCTTCCGTAACACGATGCCGAACGCCATCGAAGCAATACTGAGGTGGGCACCGGAAACAGCCACCAGGTGCGCAAGGCCGGTTGTCTTGAACGCATCGTACAGAGCACTGTCGGATAAGTTACCCCGATACCCACACAAGAGCGCTTGAAGCAGCGCAGAACCCGATTCCGTGCCAGGTTCTGCTTGTACGTTGAGCATCGAAATCGCACGGGTGCGAACCGTTGATATGGCTGAGAAAACCCCTTGCTCTTGTTTGATTTCACATGAGCTCAGTTTTATGTCGTGCGACAGACCAGCCGACCATGCGCGATCTTTCCCCGACTCTCCAACATTGCTCCATGAAGCGTCGCCCACCACCCGATTACCATACAACGGCGTTTGCGCGCCTTCGGGCAGGCACGCTCGCACATGTAAACCGGCTCCGTCCCCAGTGAGCACCTCGGCTGCGAACACAGGACCAAAGCCAAAGTCGCGTGCGTCTTCTATCGCGCGCAGCTCGATTGTGCCACCAGTGGGCGTGCGAGCTTCGTCTCCATGCAGTAAACCACCGCACGAGAGAGCCCACCCCGCACCGCCGAGCAAGCCCGCAACAAGCAACATTGGTAACGCCCGCACCGCCTTCCAATGTATAAGCAGCGCCACCAGGCAAAGTACCGCGCTTACTATGGCTACAACAAAGCAGCTTCGCGCGGTCGCGGCTTGAGCGCCGTTGTAGGCAAGCGCAGCACCGAGCCAGAGGGCAAGCGAGAACGACAGCAATGGCGGCACGTCGGGCCGCGGAGCGGATACAGTGGGCAGCTGAGATGTGCCGCTCACACGCATACAAATTCCCGAATGGCCTCGAGCTTCTTTTCACCGATACCCGACACACGCGTCAGGTCGTCAACCGAAGCAAAGGGGCCATTCGCTTCGCGATCATCGACGATGCGCTGCGCTGTTTTTTCGCCGATACCTGGAAGTGATTCTAATTCGGTTACATCAGCTGAATTCAGGTTCACCAGTGTCCCCTGCGCTGCCGATGCAGAAGGATTTGATCTCTTTGCCGCCCCGCCACCCGATGTGCTCGGGGCACCGCCTGGTGCCCCCTGTACCGCTTCCTCAAGGCTTGCGACGTACAACTGCTCCCCATCTTGCAGCACACGCGCAAGGTTCACCGAGGACGTGGCTGCGTTTTCGGTGAAACCGCCTGCCGCCTCCACCGCGTCAAACACGCGCGCGCCTTCTACGAGTTCTATCACACCTGGTTGAGTAACTTCACCACTTACGTGGACATAAATGAAGGCTGGTTGAGTGTCATCGGCGGAATAACCGGCTGAAGAAGCGTCTTGGGCGTTTTCTGTGCCGTTTTTGTCGTTGGTGTTCTGTTCGGGTGCTTGCGCTTCTGGGGCGGTCGCTCCTTCTGCAACGTTGATGGAAAACGCATCGTTCGTGCATGCGCGCAACAGCCCAAACGATACGAGTGTTACCACACACAGCGCGATCGCCGTGATACCCACGAGCACTGGCAGCTTTGTTCCCGTTAGATGGGCTTTTGCCCGAATGCTTTCCGCTTGCTCTTGAAACGACATGTGCGCAGCTCCTTTCCGTACTGTCAGGAGCTTATCTGTCAAGTACTCGCGATGCGTAGCAGATTTCTACACTACGAAGAACGTTATTCTGCCGCGAATTTGTACAAACGCATGAAAAAGCCTGCCAAAAACAGCAGGCTTCCAACGGTTTTCTTGCAGAAATCTTGCAGGAATCTAATATCCCAGATCACACAAGCAATCGACAAAGTTCATTGCTTCACGAACGAGCGTTTCAGGTCGTACAGATGATGTACGGAGAATAAGAACTCATATAATGTGCTAACGCGCAGCGCTCTTCGGTGAGCAGGCGGGACAGTGATATTCCCGGCATTCTACCTTCTCTAAGATTTCCTCTATCCACTCATCAATTGGAAGCGCCGCCTCAGCGAGACGTACCGCATCAAGCTTCGCGTGAGTTTCGGGGTTTCGCGGCATAAACAACGTGCAGCAGTCAGGGGCATCCTGCGACGAAATATCGAAGGTACCCAAGCGTTTTGCCTCTGCGATGATTTCCAGCTTATCGGTGCCAATCAGCGGGCGAAACACCGGCATATCAACGGCATCGTCGGTTGCGCGGATGTTGTCGAGTGTCTGCGACGCCACCTGACCGAGACTTTCTCCCGTAACCAGTGCTCCTGCACGCTGGCGTTTTGCCACGCGTTCGGCAATTATAAACATGAGCCGTCGGTACAAAATAATGCGCAGCTCAGGCGGTGCTGAAAGTGCGATTTTGCGCTGGTAGTCGCCAAATGGCACCACAAACACGCGCGCTATACACCCCGTGTGTTCGAGCACCTGTGCGATGTCGTCAACCAAATACTCGCTTGCGTCGGAGGTTTGAGGACGCCCTGAAAAGTGGATACCCATACACAGCGCACCGCGTCGAGCAAGCTTCCACAGGGCCACCGGCGAATCGATGCCCGACGAAAGCAGGCACATCACACGCCCCGAGCTGCCAACTGGCAGACCACCAATGCCCGGCACGCTTTTCGCATACACGTATGAAGCGTTTTGCACCACTTCCACGCCTACGGTTACGTCGGGGTCTTTCATCTGCACGCGCTTTTCGGGGAACGCATCGCACAGTGCGGCCCCAATCAGGCGATTCATTTCCATGGAGCACGTAGGGAAATCAGTGTGGTTACGTCGGGCAGCCACCTTAAACGAGCAGAAGCTTTTCACCTCGCCAAGTGCCGTGCACGCCGCCTCGGACATAAGAGCCATATCTCGCTCGCACTTGTACCCGCATGATACACGCGCAACACCTGGTACCGCCGTTATCAAATCCGTTGCCGCAAGTGCGGTTTCACGATCGGTGCCTTCGCGTAGAAATACCAATAGCCGACCAGAAATGCGGTGAATGGTCACCACAGGATAGTCGGCGAGTAATGCTTCAAGGTTTTTCAACAGGCGCATTTCAAACGACGCGCGGTTGTGGCCTTTGAGCCCGATCTCGTGGTAATGCACGAGAATAATGCGTTGGAATTCAGTCATGACGGTTCAAGCGACAGCGTGTGCACGAACACTCATCCGCGCACACTGTCGTTATCCTAGTGATAGGTGACGTCGATCGAAGCGGAGTCGTAGGAAACGTCACCACGAGCGATTTCGCCGAACGCGATAGCCAGCGGCTTCTTGTCGGCGGCGCGCGCGATCTCCACCGCGGTCTGCAGCTTGATGGCTCGATCGCGCTGACCGCGCATCATGTCATTGATGTCGTGTGCGCGCTTCGATGCGAGCGTGCACAGCAGGAAGCGGTCATTGTCTGTCTGGTCGAGAAGAATGTCAATCTTCGGATCGATAATACTCATTTATGCATCAACCTCTGTCAGTCTCAGCTTGCTGATTGACGAAAGCAACCAAATAGTCAGCTGCTACGTCCAGCTTGTCATTCACAAGCTGTATATCATACTCCATTTTGCGCGAAAGTTCCAGTTCGGCTGCACGAAGACGCTTTTGAATGCTCTCTTCCGATTCGGTCCCCCTACCGCGAAGGCGCCGCTCGAGCTCTTCCATTGATGGGGGTTCGATGAACACCAGATGAGCTTCGGGCAGCTTTTCACGCACTTGGAAGGCACCCTGCACGTCAATTTCGAGAATAACCTGCACGCCTTGTTCCATATGGCGTACGGCTGGCTCACGTGGTGTTCCGTAGTAGCTGCCGCTGTAGCACGCCCATTCAAGAAAACCATCCTGCGCGATGAGTTCTTCAAAGCGCTCGTTCGTCAGAAAATGATAGTGCACGCCGTCCACTTCACCATCGCGCGGATCGCGCGTGGTAGCGGAAACGGAAAGCCAAGCGTCAGGAACGCGTTGCATAAGTTGGGCCACCAAGGTGCCCTTGCCGGCACCTGATGGCCCTGAAATAACGAACAGGTTGCCGTTACGCATGGAACCTAGCCCAAACGCTCCAGCAAAGCAGCTTGCTGACGCTCACCCAAGCCGCGAAGGCGACGGCTTTCTGCAATCTGCAACTCCTTCATAACCTTCTCAGCCTTTGCCTTGCCATAACCAGGCAACGTTTCAATAAGCGTGGAAACCTTCATACGGCCAACCACAGCGTCTTCCTTCATGTCAAGCACCTGAGCAAGGCTGAGCTTGCCAGTCTTCAGTTCCTCGCGAACCTCGGCACGCTTGATGCGGGCAGCCTTCGCCTTCTCGAGCGCGGCCTGACGCTCTTCAGGACTGAGTTGGGGAATAGCCATTGTGTATCTCTCCTTCTATTGCAAACGATTGCCAGATAATAGCATTTCAACCTGCAATTTCTTGAAAAGTTTAAGCAATTTCAGAAAATCTCGCCGCTCATCACAATTACTCAGAGAAAACAACGCCGGAAAGTCCCGCGCATGCGGCTTTCCGGCGAGAAAACGCAGATCAGTTATGCAAGTTCAGCGGCAATTGCTTCGAATGCTGCAGCGGGATCGGCGGCCTGTGTGATAGGACGGCCCACCACAATGTGCGATGCGCCGGCAGCAAAGGCATCGGCAGGCGTTGCAACACGGCTTTGATCGCCCTTGTCGGCACCCGCAGGACGCACACCCGGTGTGACGATGTAGGCTTCAGGACCCAAGATCTCACGCAAGCGAGCTGCTTCTTTCGGGGAAGCGACCACACCGGATATACCCGATCGCTTCGCTTGCTCAGCAAGAACTACCACCTGGTCGGCCATGCTGCGGCTCACACCGGTTTCAGCGAGTGCGGCATCGTTCATGCTGGTGAGCACGGTGATACCCAACGTTGCTGGCACTTCATGCCCGTATTCGGCTGCTGATTGCTCAGCACCGCGCTGCGCCGCCATCATCATATCGACGCCGCCAACAGTGTGCATGGTCAGCATGTCTGCGCCGCTCGCCGCCGCTGAATACGCAGCGCCTTCCACCTGATGTGGGATATCGTGGAACTTCAGGTCGAGGAACACCTTAAACCCGCGCTCCTTCAGCGCATACACAATAGCGGGGCCATTCGCGTAGAACAGCGTCATGCCCACCTTCATCCACACTGCCTTGCCCTGAAGCTTGTCGGCGAGGTCGAATGCTTCTTCGATGCCGCAGTCAAGCGCAACAATAATGCGCTCGCGTGCCGGGATGTTGTCGAAAACCGTTAGCATTCCAGTGCTCCAATCAGTTCCGTGACGTCTTTGACGCCGTTGTCTTCACAGTATGTTGCGATGCCGTCGATAACGTCTATTGTCGCAGCGGGGTTGACGAAGTTCGCCGTTCCCACCGACACCGCCGTTGCGCCTGCCAGCATGAACTCAACCGCATCGGTTCCGGTGCTGATGCCGCCCATGCCAATGAGTGGCACACGCACGGCCTTCGAGCATTCCCACACCAAGCGCAACGCGACCGGCTTCACGCACGGACCAGACAAGCCGCCCACCACGCGAGCGAGCAAGGGCTTGCGCGTGTGTGCGTCGATAGCCATGCCCAGAAGCGTGTTAATGAGCGAGATGGCATCGGCTCCGCTCGCTTCGGCAGCAACCGCAATCTCGGCGATGTTGGTCACGTTCGGGGTGAGCTTGACAATCAGTGGGCGCTTCGTGGCCGCACGACAACGCGATACCACCGCTTCAACGCTTTTCGGGTCGGTGCCGATAGTCATGCCACCTGCATCAACGTTCGGACACGATATGTTTACCTCATAGGCGTCAACAGGAGCTTCTTCAAGCGCTTCGATGACTGCCACGTATTCGTCGAAACTGTGCCCCGACACGTTGGCGATAACTGTTGCCCCTACCTGAGAAAGCCATGGCAGATCGTGTTCTTTCAGGTGTGCAACGCCAGGGTTTTGTAGACCAATGGAATTCAGCATGCCCGATGGTGTTTCAGCAATGCGAGGGCTCGCGTTACCTTCCCAGCCGTGAAGCGACACACCCTTCGTGGTTACTGCACCGAGTGTGCTTACGTCAACGAAGTCGTGGTACTCGCGCCCTGCGGCGAAGGTGCCCGATGCTACCGTTACGGGGTTTTTCATTTCCAAGCCGCCCACGTTGACCGACATGCGTACACTCGTTGCGCACGGCTTGCGCTGAAAATTGCAAGTCATTTAAGCCCACACCACCTTTCTCGCATCGAATACCGGACCGTCGACACATGAGCGACGCCTGCCATCGACCGTCTCGACCACGCACGACAAGCACGCACCCACGCCGCATGCCATTCGGCGCTCCATGGAAACCTGGCAGTGCACGTTCGCATCGGCCGCCATGCGTGCGACAATGCGCATGAGCGGCTCAGGACCACACACGGCGACATAGTCGTACGGCTGACCTGCGGCGTTCGCTTCTTCGAGTGCCTCTTCCACAAGCGAGGTGCAGAAACCCGCACGTCCGTAGGTTCCGTCGTCGGTAGCGCAGCGCGGTTCATGCCCTAGCAGCGCCTCGTAGCGGTCCTTGCACACAAGGGCGTCGCGCGTAGCGGCACCAAGCACAACAGTAAGGTCAACATCGGAAGCAAGCAGGTGCTCACACAGCATGAACACCGGCGCAGCCCCCACGCCACCGCCAACAACGAGCGCGCGATGCGTACCTGTAGGCGGCTGCCATGGCGTTCCAATTGGGCCGATGAACTCGCAGTTTGCACCGGTAGCCATGTCGGTCATGCGGGCTGATCCCGTGCCCACAACCTGATAAAGCACATCGAAGGTTCCCTCTTCAGCATTGCGTGCGTATACCGAAAACGGACGGCGCAGAATATGGTCATCCATGCCCGCTATCTTCATGTGGACGAACTGCCCTGGCAAGATCGACCGCGCGATTTCGGACGATTCGACCCGCATAAGGTAGAGCTTTGCCGCAAGCTGCTCATTTGAGACAACCCGGGCGCATTCGTTGACAAGCGCCACGTTCTTCCTTTCCCTTTGGGTGCCGCCTTACTGACGGCACCCTGCGTTTGTGCTTATGCGTAACGGATGCGGGCGCATTGTAAGCCCGACAGCCTCCGCACGTTATTCGACGATTATTCGACGATTTGGCCATCCTCCAACGTTGCGTAGCCGCCAACATAGACATCGGTGGCCCGTCCGGTAAGCTCCTGGCCAATGAACCCGGAGTTTCCTGCTTTCGAAATGAAGCTATCGGCTTCCACCGTCCAAGCTACGTCAGGATCGAACACCGTCAGGTCGGCCGTGCTGCCAACTTCAAGCTTTACGGGCTCAACGCGCAGGATAGCGCGCGGGGCTACCGCCATCAGCTCGACCATGCGCTCGAGCGTGATCGTGCCCGCCGCCACCAAGTTAGTAAGCACCAACGCCAGCGAGGTTTCCAAGCCTGTCATGCCGAAGGGAGCCAGCTCAAATTCGCGGTCCTTTTCAAACGGGGTGTGCGGCGCATGGTCGGTAACAATGGCGTCAACCGTGCCGTCGGCAACGCCTTCGATGAGCGCTTGCGCGTCGGCAGCCGTTCGTAGCGGCGGATTTACTTTCAGGAAGGTGTTGTAGTCGTCACCGATAGCATCCTCGGTGAGGAACATATGATGCGGGGTAACCTCGCAGGTGACCGGCAGTCCTTCGGCTTTCGCAGTGCGCACCAGCTCAAGGCCGCGCGCAGTGGAAAGGTGCTGAACATGCAGTGGACAGCCTGTCAGGCGACACAATGCGATATCGCGTGCGATCTGGATTTCTTCGCCTTCCGCCGGCCAGCCGAGCATGCCAAGGCGCGTGGATGCCACACCCTCGTTCACCTGGCCCTCGCCCACTAAGTCCTCATCTTGGCAGTGGCTCATCACCGCGCAATCGAATTGGCTGGCGTAGTCCATCACGCGACGCATCATGCCCGCGCCCTGTACGCCGCGGCCGTCATCGGTAAACGCAACGGCACCGTGCGCACGCATGTCACCCATCTCAGAAAGCGTTTCGCCGGCAAGCCCCTGGCTGCAAGCACCCGCCACGTGAACTCGGCACTTGCCAACCGCTGTAGCACGCGCCTGCACATATTCCACGCCAAGCGCGTTGTCGATAACCGGCTTCGTGTTCGGCATGCAGCACACTGCAGTGAAGCCACCTTTAGCTGCCGCACGCGTTTCGCTGGCGATATCACCCTTTTGCTCGAAGCCAGGTTCACGCAGATGTACGTGCATATCAACCAGACCAGGCACAACGATCTTGCCAGCAAGATCGCGCTCGACACCCTTTCCCATGATAAGGTCGCGCCCTACACCCGCGATCTTACCGTCACGGATCAGGATGTCGGTTGTTTCGTTCAGACCAACCTGCGGGTCGATCACATGGGCATTCTTAAGCAGCAAAGCCATCTTCGCTCCCTCCAAGCAGCAGGTACAGTGCAGCCATGCGGGTTAAGATGCCCGCATAGACCTGGTTCAGAATGACCGAGCGCTTCGGGTGGTCGGCCATGTAGCTGTCAAGTTCGACGCCGCGATTAATAGGACCGGGATGGCAGATGATGGCGTCGGGCTTCATAAGGTGCTCGCGCTCCTGCGTGAGGCCGTAGAGCATGTTGTACTCGCGCAAGCTGGGGTACGGCGCACCTTCCAGACGTTCGCGCTGGATACGCAGCATGTACACCACGTCGAGCTCGGGCAGCGCTTCGTCGATGTTGCTTGTCACATGATCGGCGCCCAGTACGTCGGGGCGAGCCGGCATGAGGGTAGGCGGTGCGATAACGGTCACCTCGCACCCCATGATCTTGAGTGCCGGAATCAGGCTGCCGCACACGCGGGAATGTCCGATGTCGCCCACGATGCCAACTTTCAGCCCCGTGAAGTCGCCCTTTGCTTCCCAAATGCTGAACAGGTCGAGCAACGCCTGCGTGGGATGTTGGTGCTTGCCGTCGCCTGCGTCGATAACATGCGCGCCCGAAACGTCGGCAATTTTGCGCGGCACGCCCGCATGACGGTCGCGAACGATAATCATGTCAATCTTGTAGGAGCACAGCGTGGCCACTGTATCTACCAAGCTCTCGCCCTTCACTGTAGAGGTTGAGCTGCCGCCGAAGTTTAGGCTGTCGCACGACAGGCGCTTTTCGGCGATCTCAAACGACGAGCGCGTGCGCGTGGAGGGCTCGTTAAACATGTTCACCACCGTGAAGCCCTTCAGCATAGGAACCTTCTTGATGCGGCGCTCGTTCACCTCCTTGAAACGGGCCGCCGTCTCGAGGATGGTCATGATGTCGTCAGCCGAATACTCGGTGATGTCGATCAGATGCTTATGATCGAAAGCCATAGTCTATTCGCCTCCCAAGGGAGCGGAACCTGCGCGCACTCCCGGCTTGTTCTCTGAGATAACCACTTCGGAACGCCCGTCGACTTCCTCCAGATAGAGCTTTACGCTCTCGCTTGAGGAAGAGGGCACGTTCTTCCCCACATAGTCGGCACGAATGGGCAGCTGCCGATGCCCGCGGTCGACCAGTACGGCCAGCTGAACGCATTCCGGGCGCCCGATGTCCATGAGTGCGTCGAGTGCGGCGCGGATGGTGCGGCCTGAATACAGCACGTCATCGACAAGTACGATGTCAAGCCCGTCGATGTCGAACAGAATGTCGGTGGAATGTACCTCGGGAGAGAGATACGTCGCGAAATCGTCGCGATAGAAGCTGATGTCGAGCTTGCCGAGTGGCACCTTGGTGCCCTCGATCTGCTCGATTTTTTCGGCAAGCCGCTTGGCGAGAAGATCGCCGCGCGTGACGATGCCGACAAGCGCGATTTTGCTCGCGCCCTTGTTGGTCTCGAGGATCTGATGCGCTATGCGCGTCAACGACCGCTCGATCTCGCCTGCGTCCATGCAGACGTTTTTGACCGTACTTGCGTCGCTCATACACACCCCTTCATGCATCGAGTGCGTACAGACTGACCAGTTCGAACGGGATGGCGTGCGGGTTTGCGTTGCCGTTTGCCCAGCATATCGGGCAAAACACTGAGCGCAATCACGTGCTTGCATCCCTCTTGTTCGACCTTCTGCCGCCGAGGCATGAAAAAAGCCTCCGCGGCAGACAAAGGCTTCATCGCTTCGCGCTCTTGTTCCGCGAGCGCTCGGGTGCTCCCTTGTCGGCCTCTCTGTACCGCTTTTAAAGGACGATTGCAGTATAGACGCAAACCGTCCGATGCTCGCGAGAAAACGTATATTTGCGAAAAAACTTCCGTTTGTAGCGGTGACCGGTTGGCCGGGGTTTGGTTGGGGTACAGAATCCAGCTCCAATACGCAACGCCTGCGCCTATACTCCAGTCATTTCGAGGACGCACATGACAACTACCAACGCGATAAATCCTGCTACGACGAGAAGCGCATCGATACCGCGCGTAAATTGAGGCAGCTTTGGAAACACACGAGAGATGGGTCGCCGGTCACGAAGTGCGTAGATCACAGGGGCGAACACGAAGAATAACAACGATGCGGAGCCGACAATGCGGTAGGCAAGCGTTTCGCTCGCGATAGGTTCATTGGGATCAGGCGCTACGGCAACCGATACCGAAGCCGCAGCGAACAACAGAAATGTCAACAGTAGCAGCACGTCCCACACAACACCTGCCGCAAAGGGAACTTTCGATACGGGTTTGCGAAGAATTTCACTTCCCCGTGTAAGCGCATTCCGCACGACAGCTACCACGTCTAAATGAGCGGGTGGCACCACCCTCGGCGCGGACGAAGCAGCTACCGCCGATGGCACAGACGTGGCAGCCACCGCTGATGCCGCTTGCTGAAACTCTTCCTTTAGTTCGCGAACCGTTGCGTAGCGGGCGGCCGGATCAAACGCCGCCGCTCGTTCGATGATGCGTCGTATTGCTTCGGGAACGCGCGCATCAGCAAAGCTGGCGCCTCGCGCAGTAGCGTCGGGCATGCGTTCGGTGAGACAGAAAAACAGCAGCAAGCCCAGCGCGTACACGTCGGAGCGCACATCGGTTTGGCCGTAGCCGAATTGTTCGGGAGGTGCGAACCCCCTCGTACCAAAGTGGCAGGTGTCGGATTCAGCATCTGTCTTGTATTCACGCGCGATGCCGAAATCAATCAGGAACACACCCGATGCCGACACAATAACATTCGACGGCTTTAAGTCACGGTGAATAAGCGGCGGCGAAAACCCCTCGTGAAGCTCGATGAGCGCGTCGCAGATACGCGGGAACAAGTCGGTCGCAAGCGCAAGTGAAGGATCGCAGCGATACACCACGTCGGTAAGGGTTTCGCCTCCAACATACTCCATAATAACAACGCGCTGCTCCCCTGCCTGATAGCAATCGAGCACACAGGGTATGTGCATGAAACGCCGGCCCTGCACGTGCGCCTCATGCAGAATGCCGTATGCGCTTCCTAAGCCGGAATCATCTTGAAAACGCTTGCGAATGAATGGACCTTGCTCGCTGCCGTTTTCGCCTTTAAACCACACGCGCTCTGTCGTTTCGAAGGCACTTTTCTTCAACACAGCATCCACGCGGTAACACTCGTCGCGCGCAAGGGAATCGAGGTATCGGGAAATCTGCTCAGACATAATGGCGTTCATGGTAGCAGATTGCCCGCTCCCCTTTCCCTTATTCCCTGATTCAGTTAGCTTTGAAGTGGTCAAAAACGCTACTGCCCACGCATTAGCAGATAGTGTCTTCCCCGAATCGGTAGAGTTCGTCGTCTGTTTCGCGCAGCGAGCACCCGTTCGTCAGGCAGAAGATAATAATGGCGTCGCGGCGATTCTTGCAATAGAGCTCGTTTGAACCAGCAAGCTTCAGCAGGCGATTTGTCTCTCGAAGCGTCAAGCGCATGGCGAAGGCGAGCTGCAAAACCTTGTCGCGTCCTGCTTTGCGTGCCCCGGTGAATATCTGGTAGCCGAATGTTTCGTTGAGCCCGGCCGCATGAATGACGTCGATGCGGCGTAGACCCTTTTCGTCAAGGAGCTGCTGTAGATAGTCAGAAAGCGAGCGAGCATGCAAACGGTGTCCTCGCATGAACGTGTGAGGGTCGGGCGCGCTCAAAAGCTCTTCGAGTAGCTCATCGGTTAAAGGCTCTTTCACGCGCCGTTTCCTTCTCTTCCGTTTAGGGTTACGCGCACTCACGACGCTAGACTGTGGTACGTATGATGAACGTGCCTGCCATCAGTCGAGCACCTACGCTACCGAGAACGTCTTTTCGGCAATGATCGTGTTATCGAAGCTGAAAAGCTCGGTGCATTCGATCGTAACATCCGATTGGTCATCGAGCAAGAACGCTTGCTGCACCGTGTTGGTCGAACCAGGCTTGACTTCGTTCCACGATGCCGAGGCGTCCATGCCATCCACCACGGCGAAATCGAGCTGCACGCCATTCTGGAAAGCCTTATCGTCGATTGCCACATCAAAAGCTTGGGCGTTTTCGCTGTTATTTGTCCACGTGTAAGTGACAACGATGGCAGGGTTGCCTTGATAGTCGGTTGTAAGCTCGCAGTTGTCGATGCTCACCACATACGGCACCTCAGCAGAAGCCGCATCGTCCTTTTGTGCTTCGGTTGCCTCGCTGCTGCCGCCAGATGCATCATTGGTGCTTTCGGCAGGTGCGGAATCAGTTGCGCCGGAATTGAATGCTTCATCTATCGCTGCACTGTAAAAGCTTTGCGAAGCGAGTACGACAACAACCGCAAGCGCGGAAACGATCAGCGCCGCGATGGATAGTGCCTTACCCCTGCGCTTTCCCTTGCTTGAGGAAACGATTCCCACTATGGCAAAGACAGCCCCAATGAGCGCAACGAAGAACGATACGTTGTTGATAATCGGCATAAAAGACGTAGCGAGAGCAACAATGCCCGCAATAAGTCCAACTACGCCTGCGATCGTCATTGAAGAAGGTGCCGCCTGCTGCTGAGCAGGTTGGTATCCCGTTTGATCCGTCTGATAGTTCGAGTTTGTACCCATTTCTTCCCTCTTTCGTATCATGAAGCCAACTGTATGCAAGGCGTATGGTACGCATCATCGCGGCCGTTTTCATTAGCTGTCAGCTAATGATGAGGGTTGTTGTATGGGTGATTGATGTGGCGCGGCTGTGTTGCACAGCATGCGATTTCTGCAATTTGTGGGATACCTCAGCGCTAACTAAAACTCTTTTCCAAAGTTTCTTTAAATCTGTTGCCTCCCCTCTTTTCCGCTAGCAGATAGGCTTTAAAGTCTCTGGCTGGCAGAGACTTTGAGAAATAGTATCCCTGGCAGCATGTTGCGCCAAAAGAGCGGAGATATTCGTAGGTTTTCCGGTCTTCGATTCCCTCCAGGCAACTATGGAGGCCCAGTCTGCGGGTGGCATCCACGATTGCGCCCACATACGCCTGATTAGCCTCCCGGCTGCGTATATCCGTGATGAAGGTTTTGTCCAGCTTAATCTCATCTATCGGGAGATTGAGCAAAACACCCAGGGAAGAGAAGCCGGTGCCTACATCGTCTAGGGAAATCTGAATACCAAACTTGTGAAAGAACTCGATTTGAGACTTCAGGTATTCCTCGTCCAGTTCACGGCAACGCTCCGTCAGCTCTAGACAAAGCTGTTGGGGCGGGAAACCGGTCTCACGCAGTACCTCCAGCACCATGGTGTTAAACCGTTCGTCCTCCAACTGCAAGACGGTGATATTGACCTTGATCACGAATTCAGGCACCACCGGCAGCATTTCCCGGGCATCTGTGAGGGCTTTCCGAAGGATCCACCAGCCCACCTGGAAGAAGCAAGGATCGTTTTCCAGCCAAGGTACAAACTGTCCCGGGGGCACCTTGCCGAATTCTTCGCTCCGCCACCGCAACAGAGCCTCTGCCCCGATGACCTCTCCGGTATCCATTTGGTGAACGGGTTGATACTCCAGACGAAAGCCCTTTCGTTCCGTCACCGCGTCCTGATAGATGGCGGTCAGCAATTTGAAGTCTACCTGGCTCTCACCTCGAGTTGGATCGCTGTAGAATGCGAGACGGCCATGGTCTTCTTGCTCGGAACGCTCCAACACACTGGTCAGGTTGTTCCGAACAGTGGCGACGCTGCCGGTATATTCTTCATCCACGGTAAAGGCTCCACCTGCCAGCCTTAAGGGAATGGTGATGGAATCCATGGTAATCTCGAAGCGGGCGGCATTTGTTAGGTTGCTATAGAGCCTGGAAACATCCTCCGCATCCATTCCTGGCAGGCAAAGAGTAAACCTGGTTTCTCCGATCCGGAAAACCCGTCCCTTTTGACCAATGATCCTTCTTAGAATTACGGAAAACTGCCCCAGGATCTGATCGCCGGTTGCGTGGCCATACAGTAGATTGATCCTGCTGAAGGAGCAGATCTTCACCGTCAGGAAGGATGCCCTGGTCTTCTCCTGCAACAGCTTTTCCATGTAGGGAACCAAGATACGCTCGTTGTGAAGCCCTGTAATGGGGTCGATGGTCTCTCCGATGCCGTGATTGACTAAGGTAGCAACAAACAGATCCGGCTCGCCGTTTTTGCCTTTCAGAATTCTACCCCGGCAGGTGCATACCACATACTCTCCCCGTTTGTTGCGAACACGGTATTCTATATTGTGTTCCTTTTTCTTCCCGCTGAAGACCGCGCCGATGTCCGCACGATAGTCGGCGCGGTCATCTGGATGGATATACTTCATCCAAACGGTGGCGTTATCATAAATGAATTCGCCGGGCAGACCGAAATAATCTACCGCTGCCTGAGACCAGCGGGAAACGTTGGTAGCCAGATTAGCCATGAAAAGGTAGTTCCTTCCACCTGTTGCAGCAAAGGCATCGAAGATGCGGTCGGTCAAGCCGGCAACATTCATCTGCTGTCCGTCCTGTGACAGACGGGATTTTTCCCGCCTCATGTTCGTCTTGTTCTGGTACATGAGATAATCGGCCGTCTGCAGCACATTGCGCAACGAGGCGTATTCCTCGCCAGATACGGCGTAGGCGATAGCAACGCTCATCTGGTAGGGTACCTTTTCGGACATGGCCTTGCAGTCCGCATTGACTGAATCGATCTCTTGCTGGATCTTCGCCTTATCCGTATTGCGATATATGGCTAGAAACTCATCGCCACCCATACGGTAGATGCTTTCTGCTCCCTGCAGATCCCGCATCAGAATCTGAGCGATGTCACCGATATAATCGTCGCCTTTCAGGTGGCCAAACTTATCGTTAACCTCCTTCAGGTCGTTGATATCGCAGAATACCATCCCGAATCGGATATCCCGGTTCTGAACGAACTCCTTCTCCATCTGCTGGATCTCGAGCTCATAACTGTTGCGGCTCTTTACGCCGGTGAGTGCGTCGATCAGCAGCTTCTGCCTAAACACATCAGCCGGATTTTCCAGGGAGAAGAAGAATGCCACCGTAACAACGGTTGCCGCGCCGCCTGTTATCAGCAGCTCGGGTACCACAATCTGGATGCATTCCGCCGCCACCATCACAGTAAGCATGGGAATCAAGGCCATTCGCACATGGGGCGCCAGCTTTTTGAAATTCACGGTTAGGATTACGGCGCTGCCGGCTAAAAATATCATGCCAAGGCCATAACCCACAATGGCTGCCGGCCCCAGGCTGTAATTGGTTCCGTTGCCATGAAGATACTCAATGGGAAGCACCGGCAAAAGGAGCAAATAAAGCCCCACCAGGGAAAGCCCCAGAATTCTTACCATCTTCTGGATCCGCTTTTCACGGTAGGACAGAGCGATCACATAGCAGAAGAACTCATGGGCAAACAGAATGGCGAACAGGTAAAACACCACATGGGCTATGTAATTAACCCAGATGGGAACCTGGTCCAGATTATTCACCGTCAGCACGGTGATTATGTCAAACACAACATGGCCAATGGCAAAGAACAGCATCCTCTTAAAGCTGCCGTTGTCTTTTCCCATTTTATAATAGCGCGCGTTAATGCCGAGAAATATCAGAAGTATCAAGCAGACGATCTCAACTCGGACGATCAGCAATGGATACAAATGATTACCTCCTGACATATGTATAGTTTTGTCACAAACACTCTTCCCGTATCATAACCGTTTCAAGAATACGAGATGATATCTTTCATGACAGTTTTTCTCTGTTTTCTGGTTACCGCCTTTCTGCCTTTCTGGTTCTGCTCACGGGTCAGTCAGTGACAGGCAGCGTGTTCGGTTGCACGCAGATGAAACTGGCTCCCCGGCCAGAGTCAAAAAACTCGCGAAATGCGCGATTGAGCAAAGTTAGCCGTGGCTTCGGGAACTTATTTTACGAAATGTACGATTTGAAGCGGTAAAACTGGGTAGGAAACGGTCACTGCTATTCTCTTCTTGAGACAGTTCTTACGTTTTCCCTGATCAGAGACAACCGTTGATTTTTCTGAAGATTCGACGAGCTTTACCGACTCCACCACATCGTACATTTCGTAAAAAAAGCTCCCGAACCCACGGCTAACTTTGTTCAATCGTACATTTCGAGAAAAAAGTTGCAGAAGGCGAGGTTTTCTTTGCCTGAGCATACCTGAGCGTACCTGAGCATACCTGACCATATCCTTCGCGGTCAGACATCAAACCATGCAGCACGGTGCCTCAAAGGATTGATGAGGCTGTTCTTGGGCGAGTCGCTCAGGGACAGCCGACTATTGTCTCTTGACATCTCGATGGGCATATAAGGGTCAGGGCTTTCAATATAGGAGCGATTCTTCTTAACTCACGCTCGATTTGAGCATCAGTCAGATTCTTTATCCTTCGGAATGCAGTGTGATCAAACGGCGAAATGTTGAGTAGTGCTGTTTTCAAAAACAGGTACTAGCTTCTGCGCCATACACGTCGCAGAAAATGGCTCCTATGCCATATTTTAGTTGGAGTTTTTGGCAATTGTGCCATTATCTCGTCGGAGTTATTGGCATCACTTCTTGTCGCCGGATTATATGATACGCTTCGGCTCGATCAAGGAGGTGTCCTATGGAACGTTTTGCCATGAACGACTTCATAGCTTGGAAAAACTCACCACGGCGTAAACCCCTGTTCGTTCAGGGAGCACGTCAGGTGGGAAAGACGTGGCTTATCAAGGAGTTTGGGCGCACAAACTATCAGGCGACTGCCTACGTCAATTTCCTGGATGATGAGGCGATGATTGGCCAGTTCGAAGGAGAGCTCTCGCCTTCCCGCCTGCTCGATGCCGTGACTTTCTATACCGGTGTAAACGCAAAAGATCCCACGACTCTCGTCATATTCGACGAAATCCAGGAATGCCCGCGTGCGATCACCTCACTTAAGATGTTCGCCGAGCGCAGCCCGGAAACATCCCTTATCGCGGCGGGTTCGCTTCTGGGCGTAGCCTTGCATCAGGGAGTATCTTTTCCGGTGGGCAAAGTGGATCATCTTTTTATGTATCCTATGACATTCGGTGAGTTTCTCGTTGCAACTGGCAACGAAGTTATGCAAGATACTCTGCAGAAGGGCAACCTGGATCTCGCTAACTCCTTTGCTGAGCGCTACCGTGAAAAGCTTCTTCGCTATTACTACATTGGCGGCATGCCCGAAGCTGTTCAGACCTATCTTGACACCGCCGATTTGGCTGAAGTACGCAAAGTTCACGAGCGCCTCCTCTTCGATTACGAGCACGACTTCTCGAAATACGCTCCACCGGCAGTTGCGGAAAAGATACGCCTGGTCTGGAAATCTATACCTGGTCAGCTGGCACGAGAAAACAAAAAGTTCGTCTACTCAGCCGTGCGTAAGGGTGCCCGTGCTCGCGGCTACGAAGAGGCGATTCAGTGGCTCGTCGATGCCGGCCTGATTTTACGCGTGAACCGAATCACTAAACCCGGGCTTCCCCTTTCGTCTTACCTAGACAAGGAGGCATTTAAGACCTATCTTCTTGACGTGGGCCTTCTAGGGGCCGCCAACCGTCTGGATGCATCGGTCTTAGTTGAAGGCAACCGACTTTTCCAGGAATTCAAAGGGTCGTTCGCGGAGAACTACGTGTGTCAGGAGCTGGTGGCATCGGGAAAAGTTGTCCCCTATTATTGGTCTGCCGATAGCTCTACCGGCGAAGTTGACTTCGTGTACGATTATGATGGTTTTATCGTGCCTGTTGAGGTAAAGGCCACGACAAACCTCCAAGCGAAGAGCCTGCGCCTGTTCGTTGAGAGGAATCGTCTTGAAAAAGGACTACGCTTGTCACTTGATGGATTCAAGGAGCAGGACTGGGTGGTCAACCTTCCCCTTTATGCTACGAGTCTGCTGCCCGAATGGTTCAGCAACGTGCGCCTTTCCGAGAAGAAAACCGAGTAAGCATAAGTGGCTGCGAAGGCATTGCTCAGGCTGCCACACTACCCTTCCCTGCACGCAAAAGAGGGAGCAAAGCACGCTTTTTAGATGAGCCCGGCCATGTGAGCATAAACAACTACCACAACGTCCAGAACGATGAAGAACGGCAACCCCAAAACGAAGTACCATTTCTTGGTCTTGTGCCGAACGGCGCGCATCGCGATTAATCCGCCCACGGATCCGCCGATCAGGCAAAGCCCGAGCAGACGCGCCTCCGGAGTGCGCCGCCTATGGTCGTTGTCGCTTTTCGCCACGTGCTTGTCCCAGGCGAAGAAGATGAAGGTGACAACGTTGATTAGCACCAGGTAGATACCAAGGAGCCTAAGCTTGACCATGTCCCAGCCTGCAAAGATGCCGCCGATGCCTGCATCCAACGTCACGAGGCCATATCTCACGGCAACGAAAAGCCCCCATACGACAAGGCAGACGATGGAGAGAAACCACCACGCGATGTTGTCTTTGTTCATGCGATGCCTGGAGATAAGCCCGGTGAAGATGAAAAGGGCAATCAGCGCCCCGACCGCACCTCCCGCAATCGGGAAAACACAAACGATCAGCGAGTTTGCGGCCGAGTCATCGAGTGTAGGGATCCTCATACAGAGGAAGAAGTCGATGGCAAACGCAACGAACGCCACCACGTTGATTACGATGAGGTATTGAAGAAACGGATCCAAAGCCACCCCTTCATGCTGCAATCTTATATTACCGCAGCATACCACCCATGTCGTTGCTTACAAGCATGGAGAACGCGCCAAAGGTAAAACGAGCGTTCGCATTCCTATGTACCGAAAAACACACTATCTAATTTCAGCACCGAAAGGAAGTAGACTTAGCTTTGCCAGCTTGAACAGTTGCAAGCCGAATGGGATTCCCACGATGGTGATACACCACAGTGTGCCGAAGACAGCATACGTGATCGCCTCCCATAGGCCGATGACCACCAGCCAAACGATGTTTGCCAGAAGCGATGGTGCTCCTCCGCCGTAGCTAATCTCCTTACCGAACGGTGCTAAGGTGAGGCTCGCAAACTTAAAGCACTGCCGCCCCAGTGGAATGCCCACGATTGTTATGTAGAAGATGATTCCGGCAAGTACCCACCCCAATGCCGTTAACAGCCCACCGAAGATGATCCAAATGATGTTCCCAATCGTGCGCATAACCTTTCCTTCACTACTGAGTGATTTAACAACTCAATGGCAATATGTCTTTAATGATTCAGCCTACCCAACAACATCGAAGAGTACAACGAGGGCTCCATCGACCATTAAGCTGGCTGGCGATCCCTTAGCACCAGCAAAGCGACCGCTTCTGAAATGCGGTAAACAAGACGCTCACAACAAGTGCTTTGTGCGGTCGGTTGCAAACGTCCGCATCCCCTATCTTCTCTTACTACGAGTCGTTAAGATGTCTCGCTTTAGAATCAGTCGTATACAAACATGGTATTTCGGGCGTTCATTTAGGCTTGAATCAGACCATTTACTTCAAGGTAATTTATAAAACAATTGATAATCATCTCAGTACGATTGTCGATAGCTTGCATGGTGAAGTCGGTCTGCCGATCAGCCATCAGCAGAAGCTCCCGGTTTTTGGTGCCTTCGCGATAACCGCGCGCGCTCTTGAAGCCGCGATAGTATTTTTTCTTGTCCTCGAATCGATAGTCGGAGGCGCGGATATTGATTCGTTTCTCAAGCAACGCCTTGTTACCCAGTGATTCGAGTTTGGATTTGTCGCCTTTCTCAGCCTCAACGCGCTTTTTTGCGTAGATGTGCTCAATCTCGAAAACGGTACTGAGTTCGAGAAGCGGCTGGTCCTCATCTTCAAATGCCCACCAAGCGAGCATGGATCGCGTGATAGGACGACCATTTTTAAATGCATATGCCATAAACCGGCCGTAAAGCGCTTCTCGGTCGAAGCGATGCTCCGCGAACTCGACGCTCTCACCATTAACGATGCGTATAAGCTCGGGGTATACGGGTGTTCGTAGCGAGTTTACGCCAGGACGCTCAATTGCATATGCCCAGATAAAAGCCGTTATCTTGTTCAGGAATTCGTAGAACTCAGGCTCATTAAGCTTGCCCTCCGTATCCTTATAGGTCATAAACCACACCGAGACAATGTAGGTCCACATGCCATTCGGAGCGTAATTGAGAACGAAGAGTCTACGCAATATGCGTTTTGAAAATAGCTGGTCATCCTGCTCGGACACTGCCATCCAAAATGCAGCGAGGGCTTCAAGATTCTCGAGAGTTTTATCAGACTTTAGTAGCTTGTATGAATCGCGCTCGTAGAAGTCGCGAAGGGCTTCCGTTGTGGTATTTCGGTTGCCTTGTTTAGCACGCTCATAGTACATATAACGTGTGAATAGTTCATCCATGGGCGTTCCACGCGACGGTTTAAATATCTTGTCGGTGATATCCTCCAGCGCTTTCCAACGTTCTATAAAACAGTCTTTCTCGCCGCGATCTGAAAAGTACTTATAGAACTGTGATTTGAAAATATCCGCATCAGAGAGTGGCAGACCTCGGTCGTTGAGCGTAGAGAAGATACGTAGAGCAGTGCCTTGAGACTCAGCCTCGATGGGCAGAAGAATCACGTTGTTGAGGATGCGCCAAACGAAGATGGCTACGTATGTGGGGTATTTGCTCACAAGATCGGAAATTCTATCCTGGTAGAAAGCGAACGTCCTTGCGTATTTACTCTTCTGCCTGGACTTAACCTCGCCGGTACTAAGAATCGAAAGGAATTCCTCCTTGTCCTTATCGGAGGCGACCTCAGAATCAATCTTAAGCTTCGTCTTGTCGACCTTATTAAGAGCACCCGTCTTCCAAATGCAGGTTTCTAAATCGGTGTGCATAGTCTTCGAATCGCTGTCCTTCATGAACTCGAACTTAGAACAGAAGGCACGGAGCAGCAGCATTATGGTGGTGAGGCGCTGCTGCCCGTCAATGATCTCCAGCTTATCATCGGCGTTGCGGAACGTCACGATCGGGCCGAGAAAGTACTCATCGTTCTCGTCGAATTCATCTTCACCCTCGCCTGGTAGTGCAAACGAGAATAGGTCATCCCAGAGTGTTCCACACTCGTCTTCTGTCCACGCATAGGGACGTTGATAATCTGGAATAAGGAAATCAGCCTTCTTTGCCGTAAGGAGATCCATGATTGTTTTTTGATCGATGTTGAGTTTTGACATTTGCTTAGTCCTTTACGGATAGCAGCGACAGTTACAAATATTGGCATTCTATCGTGAAATGTCACGATATGGATTAGCTGCCAGCAAATTTGTACCCTTACAACGCTATTCAACGAGTGCAACAGTAAACAACATTCCCGCAGGTAGATAAGGTTATCCAATCGAGTAAGCTATAACAAACAGTAACGCTTTAGAATGCTCCGAACGAAATGCTTGTCAGAAACTCGGCCATCTCATACCACCTTCCCCTTGATCTCCTCGATGTCGTGCTTTGCCACGGTCATGTCCTGCTCTAGCACATAGGTGCGCTAGAGCACCCGGTTGTGCTTCTCGATCTTCTCCGTCAGGGCGTCCAGCTTAACCTCCATGACGGCCCTCGATTTGGAATTGGAGAGGATTACCCCGACAAGCGTCACCATCCCCGTAATACAGGCGACGACGATAGACTCCATAAAGAACTACCTCCCGAGGTCTCGTTGTTCATCCTCGAGAGGCAGTGTCCGTCCGTGTCACAAGCTGATAAGGAGGCCTGTTAGTTGGCCATGAGTTAATGACAATCAAAGCCGAAACGGTGATAATGGGATAAGTCTAATCGCGAGAAGGAGCGCGCACGTGTCTTTGATTTTCTGCCCAGAATGCCACGCCAAAATATCCTCTAGAGCGGTTACATGCCCGCACTGCGGCTTTGTTGCCCAGGGCGATGAAACGGGCATCGTCCCAATCAGCTCGCTGCCGCCGGCAAAGGTGTCCCCTCGAGTGACGGTCCTTGAAGCCGCGGTGTTCGACAATGGAATGAACCTCATTCCTTCTAGAGCCAACGAATCCCTCGTAAAGTTTCTGGCAGATGCCGATACCATGGCTAAGTTCGCGCCAGCGATCTACGACATCATCAAGAAACTTTCCGCACGTGGCGAGACGAAATACGTTGCGGATTTCAGCGCTGCTGCGGAAGAGCTCATGAAGAGCGGCGAGCTCGTCTTTTCGGTCGAGAAAAAGACCGGCGATCTTCTACCTCAGCTTAGGAGTGTCAAGACGGGCCAGATATACGAGAAGGCCAGAATCAAGGCCGAGCAGATTCCTCAGGACATGACCCAGTCAGTCGTGGACGTCCAGATGCAGGTGATGATGGCGAACATCATGGACGCCATCGAAGCTGTGGCCGTCAACGTCGAGGCATTGCGAATCGAGAATCAGGCTGATCGCATCGCATTGGCCGAGAGTGCATGGCAGCAGCTCCAGCAGGCTATGCTCATCGAGGACTCGCGTTTACGCGAAATCAAGATTCTCGACATCGCTTCTGCAGCAACGCAGGCCCGATGCACACTGCAAGGCAACTTCCAGGCAGAGCTCGCGCTTGCGATGGGTAAGCAGGGCAAGGCGAAGGACTGGGGCAAGGCCGCCAACACGGCGATGGTCGATCTCACGGTAATCGCCCTCATGGCAAAGACGGAATATGCCGCATACCGCGTTCTCGAAGAGCTGGAAGCGGCCAATGCGGCATTGGGTCAGTTCAAGCAGTTCATTTTGGACAATAAGCTCGAAGATGCGCAGACGCTGCAGCTGCTCAATTCCTATAGCAAGGACAATAGAGAAGACATCGTCAGAGGGTTTGTCAAGATTTCGGACTCCGTGGTGGGCTTACAAATCGAGTGTCAAGACGAGCCGAACGGGCTGCTTGAGACAGAATTGGCCGAAATCGAGGATGCGGATCCAAAAGAACAAGATGACGAAAGTCAGGAGTAAAGATGGCTCGCAAGTGTATCGTTTGCAAAAAGGAACTATCAGAAGACTCAAAGCTGCCCATGTGTGAGTATCACAAGGGCGTTGCTGCCGAGAAAGCCAAACAAGTTACCGTCTGCGCGGGTGCGCTGGTAGTGGGAACTTTAGTGAAGACAAAAGATACGGTAGGGCCTGTCCTGAAAGATAAGGCTCTACCAGTTGCTGCAAAGGTGGTCAAGAATATTACCAGGCACTAGGCGGCGATCAGGTACCCCGGTTGCCCGGCTCTGTCGATGCGCATATATAGGTAACTTATGTTCGAGTTCGTCCACGCCGTCCCGGCGCCGACCACCAGCGCCTTGCAGTTGCAGAAGCACTGCGAGGGTCATGTATTTTGTCGCTGATAATAGAGTCATGCCTATTGTCACCCCGTAAATAATGAAAAACCCCGTACCGCTTACCGTTTCGGGTAAGTTTATTCGCGTAATTTGCAACTTGGTATCCCCCTAATGCATCTGGGTTCATCGTCATCAAAAAGATTTCGGCTGACATGTAGCATGTGACTCGTTGAAAGGAACACCATGAAGATAACGATCGCCGAACAGCCGGGATCAAGCGGTATTGAGGTCACAATCAGATGCGAAAAAACAAACCGTCAAGTCCTCGACATCGTTGCCAGATTGCGCATGTTTGACCGAAAGGTTACAGGTAGTACTGATGGCGGAACCCACGTTGTGAACGCCGAAGACATCCTCTATGTGGAGTCAGTGGACAAGCGCACGTTCTTCTACACCAAAAGTGCCGTGTACGAGACTCCGCTTCGCCTCTATGAGATGGAGGAACGCCTAGAAGGGTGTGACTTTTTGCGTGTAGCCAAGGGCTGCGTCGTGAACTTCCGCAGGGTAGCGTCGCTGCGGCCCGATCTGAACGGGCGCATCATCGCAATCATGGACAATGGCGAGCAGATCGTGGTATCGAGGCAATACGCCCCCGACGTTCGCCGCAAGCTCAAAATGATATAAGACAACAGAGGAAGGAATCCGATATGACATGCAAGGATATCATTGACACAGAAAAACGCACTCCCTCCCAGAATACGAGAACTCTATTGGCTACATTCTGTGTCACATTTACGGTCACTATGGTTGTGTGCTTAGTCTTCGGAACCCTATTCGCCGACGAAGAGTCGAAACAGAGTATAATGTATAGCTGGTCGGTGCTTGGTGTATGCGCCTGTGTGGCCGTGCTACAGTTCGTATTCTTCACCCCCACGCTCATCAAACAGATGGCATATCCTACAAGGCTACTCTTGTTTGGCGTATGTTTATATGTGGTGCTTGCCGCACTAGCTGTAGTGATGTCGTGGTTACCGACTGAGATGGTTGGTGCTCGGGTAACATTCACTGTGATGTATTTGATCATACTTGTAGTGGCAACCGCTCTTTTCGCTGTCAAGCACAGACACGAGGAACGCATTCTTAATGAGAGACTCTGTGAATACCGAAGGAAGAACAGTTATAAGCACATAGATTAATTGTCAGAGAGGAGCAAGTTCAATTGAAACAGACGTCAAACGAACTCAAGCAGATTATTGAACAAATATACGAACTGACCGCAAGGCTTGGGGGTGTGGACATTTTCTTGGACATTCCTAAGCCGCTAAGCCTAGGCTCCTACGGTATTCGTTGGGACTCATCCATCCCAGCGATCTTTTGATGCGCCCCCCATTATAGAACTCTATGTAGCCATT
>NZ_JAAKEA010000006.1:0-102269 GCF_011038935.1 Adlercreutzia sp. ZJ138
ACTACTTCGACCACAGGCTAACCAATGCCGTGTTAGAGGGTATGAACTCAATCATCCAATCGGCCAAAAGACAGGCCCGCGGGTTCAGCAACCTGGAGTACTTCAAGACCATCATCTACCTGAACCTGGGAAAACTACACTTCCCACAGCTGACACCCTGTGCTACCCACTAAAAACCGCGAAGGGCCTTCTTTTATCGGTCTAGTTTCTGGCCTTGCTTCTATCGCTTATACGGGTGTGCTTCTCTCCAGTTTGGCTTCGGTTTTGTTTTGGCAGACCGCTTTCCTCCCGATACTATTCACCACGTCTGCCCTCTCGTGCGGAATAGCATGCGTGTTTTTGTCAATGGCCTTTGTAGAAGGGCGTCAGTCGGTCACGAGACCGCTGATGAATCTGATACGAATCGACAGCGTGGCGATTGTAATGGAGGCTGTTATCCTCGCGTTCTACCTTGCTTGGGGGCTTTCGGATAACGGAACGGCGTCGGTGGCTTGGGCACTTGTAACAGGGGATCTTAGCCTCTGGTTCTGGGGAATTGTCTTTGCGGTTGGCCTTGTTGCTCCCTTCGTAATGGAACGTTTTGTGTCTCGTATGAACTATCGAACGCAGCTGGTATGGATTGCTGCTGCGGTACTGCTAGGCGGCTTTGCATTGCGCTTCTGTATTGTAGCCGCGGGAGCCTACGACGTCACCCAGATGTCCGGTGCAATGGGCGAATTGGCGGCCGCATTGTTGATTTCAGCGTAGGAGGTCTGGTTATGTCCAAAGGAAATCGTCGTACAAAGATCGACGTGCCGTATGAGCTAACCGATAAGGAGGCCGAGGTTCGCGCGGCCACGAGTTATGTTCCGCGCAAGTCTTCCCGAAACGGTACGCTCATTTTCGGCATCGCCGTGTTTGTCGCTACATGTGCCGTAGTGCTTGCGGTATGGTATCTAGCTGCGGGGTGTATCAGCTTCGCGGCTATTCTGTTTGCGATGATCGTGGCGTTGATAGTGCTCTCCTCTACGCATATTGCGCTTTCGTGGGAGAAAGTGGTCGTTTTGCGTTTTGGCAAGGTGAACCGAGTAGTGGGCCCTGGTCTTTACTTCACGTTGCCTGTTATCGAGCATGGGACCATTCGCATCGATCAGCGTACTATCGCATCCCCTTTCTATGCAGAGAAAACGCTTACTGCCGATCTCGTGCCGGTGAATATTGATGCAGTGCTATTCTGGATGGTATGGGATGCTGAAAAGGCCTGTACCGAGGTTGAGGATTACTACTCTGCTGTAGGATTTCTCGCTCAAACGGCCATGCGCGAGGCTGTGGGTCGCTCGACGGTGGCCGAGGTGGCGCTCCGTCGTGATCAGCTTGACGCCGAAATAAAAGCCGATATTGAGAAGGAAACTGCTGGCTGGGGCGTTGACATTATAAGCGTGAAGGTGCGCGACATCGTGATCCCCGAGGAACTTCAGGAGGCGATGAGTCTTGAGGCGCAGGCTGACCGTGAGCGTAGCGCGCGCATGACGGTGGTGGGGGCTGAAGCTGACATCGCCGAGATGTTGAAGGAAGCTGCCGATATTTACGGTGACCCGGAGGTGGCTATGCGTCTTCGCGCCATGCTCATGCAGTACGAGACGGTGAAAAAGTCCAAAGGTTCAGTGGTTACTGTGCCCACGTCTATGAGTGATGGTTTTGTGGAGCCTAACCATTCACGCTCACCGCAACACTAGCTGGTTTCGTGGAGGGAATTACGAGGGGCAACAAGGGCTTTCGATATCCGATAGAATCAGCGATAAAACGATTAGAAAGAGCTTCCATGAATCCCCTCCAATCATTCGAAATAGATTACAACAACGGGCTGCCCACGTGGATTCAGGTTAAGAATCGCGTTGCCTACCTTATTGGAACGGGTGTTTTCGCCGAGGGTGAGAAGCTTCCCACCGTACGCAGTTTGGCTGTTGACCTTGATATTTCCTATAACACGGTGAATCGTGCATATATGGATCTCGAGCGTGAGGGGTACATAACTACGAGAAGGGGTCGAGGTACTTTTGTAGCAGAGCAGCGAAATGCTGGTGCCAATCGCCTAACCGATAGCCCTGTTGAACTTGTTATCGATGATATGATCCGTGCATGCTCAAGCGCGGGCATGGATGATGACGATATTCTTACTATGGTTAAGGCGCGCCTGGCTTACAGAAGAATATAGTTCCCATGGGTCTCGGATGTCTAGGAGTCGGGTCTGGCGGGTATCTGCATCCCATGGTCAATTACCCACGCCGTTTGAGCCCGGTGTGACGCTGGGTGTGGTTGTGTTCGATGTGTTGTGATACGCTTGTCGCAAATTATTTCTTTGAAGGAGGCTTCAATGATCATTTCTGCAGATACTTGGCAGGCCCGTGCTGCCATGTGCGAGCTGTTGGCGCTCTCGCTGCGCTACCCAGAGGACACGCTGGCCGAAGTGGTGGCATCGGGTGAGTGGTACGAGGCAGCTGACGAGATTGCTGGAGCGTTGGGGCTTGCGTGGTCGACCGATGAGGCGACAGCGGATGCGCCGACCGAAGGCAACTTAGCGCTGTGTGACCCGGCTGAGCTACACAAGATGCTGCGTGTTGAGGCAACGCGACTGTTCGTGGGCGCGCCGAAGCCCGAGGTGAGCCCTTATGAGGGCGTGTGGCGTGCGGCTGACGACGGCGTGCAGGCGCTTTTGTTCGTAAACCCGCACTCCATGGAAGTTGAGCGTTTCTGTAAGGCGTGTGGTCTGGGTCGTCCCGAGGGAACCAACGAGCCGCTCGATGCGGTGGCGACCGAACTTGAGCTTCTGGAATATTTGGCTCTGCGAGCTGCTGTAGATGCCGCCGAGACAGAGGGTGACACGCTTTATAAAGACGAAGGTGAAGGCGAAGATACCGATGAAGAGCCCGGCGATGTAGTGACTTCGGCCGATTTGCCTGGCGGAAGCCCCGAAGCGGCGTGGAATCAGTTCATGGCCGATCACGCAAAGGTCTGGATGCCGCGCTTTGCCGAAGCCGTAGTCGAACAATCACGCGTGCTCTTCTACCGTCAGGCTGCTAACCTTTTGGGGGCGTTCATCGGCTAGACATATAAGCTTTCTCACGCCGAGATGCCCGTTTCGCCATGTGAGACGCTTTTTGGCAACAGAATGTTTCTCATGGTGCGTCGGTGTTGTGAGTCGTAGGGTGGCACGAAGCAATCGTTCATGATGCCGCTTTGGTGCTATCGAAGTGATGCGCTTAGTTTACGCGATACGTGCTCCAAAAAGCTGTTTCTGCTCTATTTGTTGGCGCCTCTCAAATACTCTGCCAGGTACGGAACAGTGATAACAAGCTCTCCGTTGCGCGGAGACGCGACAACGCCGGACGCTAAAAGCCTTGCGCGATACTGTTGAAAGTAGCTATTGGTAAGCTGGGAATCCTCAAGCACGTCTTTTACCAATACAGCCCCATCGCCTTGACGGGCGATAGTTGTTAGCACGTCGATGTCCTTACGAGAGAGCTCATGGAGTGTTGGCTGGAAAACATCGGCCTCCAGCTCTGCTTGTGCCGCATTGATGGCGCTTTCGACGCCTTCATCGGTTAGTGCTTCCCCTTTGGCACTCAGTTCCATAACGTAGTAGCCAATAAGCTGCAGAAGATAAGGAAAGCCACGAGTGGCCTCGGTAAGCCGCTTGATCTGGTCTTCTGTAATCAGTCGGTTCCCTCTTCGGAAGGCATCCGAGTAGTACGCGATGATGTCACTTAAAGACAATGGGGAAAGATGGAGTTTCCTTGCCCGATTGAGGAACGTAAGCACCCGATCGTTCAATACATCTGATACAGCATGAGGTAGGCCTGCCATGACGATGGCGATATTCTTTCCTTCTCCGGCTAGGTGTTGATAGGTGGAGGAAAGGGTTCGCATGACATCGGAGTTGGGCTGAACCTCGTCTACAAGCAGAATAACCCCCTTCCCGTTTTCTGCGAGCCGGTCGCATAAGAGGGTGAGCTTTGTTCGGAATCCGTAGTTTTCGCGAACTTCCTCAGAGAAGGTAAGACCAAGGGAAAAACCAAGAGCTCCAGCTGAAAACCCCTTTATCTTTGTTTGCTTCTTTGAGATATATTCTGACCCAGCAAGTTGAATCGACTCAATGATCTCTTCAAGCATGTCTTCGCCTGAAGTTACGCGCGCTGCTACGAAGCCTCGAGCTTTCGCCTCATCGGCGAGCTGGAGAAGCAAGGCTGTTTTGCCTGTTCCGCGTTGTCCAAGGATAAGAGTTGCCCTATCGCGATGACCGGGCTCACGCTTGATGCCTTCGATGAATTGCTCAATGGCATCGTCTCTGCCCACAATACGATCGGGGCGGCTTCCGAAGCTGGGGTGAAAGAGGTTATCCATGGGCTCTCCTGTCTTCATTTATCATGTTTTATCATGTTTTATCATGTTTTATCAAGGAAGATGTTCCTAGCGCCAAAAAATGAGCGCTATTCCGTTAATTACTAAACACCGGTTGATTGTCATTTTGTCCGCACCCCCGTGACAAAATGCCCTGACCCTAATGTCACACCTGTTCATCGACAAGACGTGGAAGATAGCCTTGGGGCTTGACTGACGGTTGGGTCACTTGGAACTCCTTTAGCGTTTACCAAAATCCGAATTGGGAATTACCAAAATCCGAACGGTATGTCGGATGGCTTGATTGTCGGATGGGTCGGATGTCGGATGTTTTCTACGAGTAGTTCGAACAGACCGACACGGCGTATGTGTACACGCTCGTTTTCCAGCGGCAAGCGTGATAGTTCTCCGGATAATAGAGCTTCCTCGCGAACAAGTTGCATGCTTGACTTGGGGGGGCAACAGGGAGCAACAGGGAGCAACAATTTGCAGTTGCTGTGATGTTTGGGAAAGTTGCGTGTAGTACTTGCACCGCTTCGCGGCCTTTGTTAATATACCATTACGCGTGTTTACAGGAGTATCAGCGGAGCGCAGTTTGGGCTGCTCCGGTGTGGAGAAGGAGATAGACCATGGCAGTACCTAAGCAACGACAGGGCCGCGCCCGTACCCATGCGCGCCGTAGCATCCACGACCGCATCTCGGCTCCCTCGCGTTCCGTGTGCCCGCAGTGTGGCGAGATGAAGCTTCCGCATCGCGTGTGCCCGAATTGCGGCTTCTACAAGAATCGTGAAGTGATCGAGACTGAGTAAACGCTTCACGAGCAGATTATCTGCGTAGCAACCTCCCGGACAGATGGATGTGCTCCACCTTCCGGGAGGTTTTCTGTTTGCTCCGGCTGCTAAGAATCTTACCAGCGTTCGTTTGCGCGCGGCTTGCGCGGTGAGGAAGTGGATTGAGATGGCTGACATGGTTGTGATATCTGTCGATGCTATGGGTGGCGACAATGCGCCTGGCGTCGTACTGGACGGCGTGGCTCAGGCGCTTGCCGCCGATGAGGCGTTAAGCGTTGTGCTCTGTGGTCCGGCCGAGGTAGTTGAACCCTTTGCACGCTCGCATGAGCGTTGCGAAGCGCGCGCGACGACTGAAGTTATCGACATGGCCGAGCATCCGGCAAACGCCGTTCGACGCAAGAAAGATTCTTCGATCGTGGTTGGATGCCGCTTGGTAAAGGAAGGTGCTGCGCACGGCTTTTTCTCCGCTGGGTCAACGGGTGCCTGCCTTGCGGCCGGCACGCTCGTCATCGGGCGAATCAGGGGTGTGGCGCGTCCGGCGCTTGCTACGGTTTTGCCGTCACCAGCAAAACCGGTGGTCATGTGTGACGTTGGTGCCAACTCCGACTGCAAGCCCGAGTATTTGGTGCAGTTTGCGAACATGGCAACGGTGTATGCTGAAAAGGTTTTAGGCGTGCGCGATCCGAAGGCTGCGCTGCTCAACATTGGAGCGGAAGAAACGAAAGGGTCGCAGTTTGCTCAAGAGGCACACCGCCTACTTGCCGAATGCGTACCGAACTTTGCAGGTAACGCCGAAGGGGGCGACTTGCTCGCTGGTACCTACGACGTAATTGTGGCTGACGGGTTTACTGGCAACGCCTGCTTGAAATCCATCGAAGGAACGGCAAAAGTGCTGTTCAAGGAAATCAAAGGCGTTCTATACGCAAGCTTAGCAACCAAGCTTGCGGCGTTGGCTATTAAGGGCGGACTTTCCGATCTGAAGGCCCGTGTGAGCCCCGACACGTATGGTGGCGCACCGCTGCTTGGCGTGAAAGGTGCGTGCATTGTGGGGCACGGTTCGTCAAACGCTACCGCCATCAAAAATGGCGTGCTCACGTCGGCTGCCGTCGTGCGTGCGGACGTTTCTGGAATAATCGAGCAAATGGTACGAGACGACTAGCCCACCATGTACAATGGTATGTACGTGCAAAGACGATACGAGGGGGCTTTTTCTTGAAGGAGAAAGCCCCCTATGACGATGAAAGCCCGTGTGCGATATGAATCTGACTGATGAGCAAATCGAAAAACTGAACAGCGCGCAAGATGTCTTGGAGTATCGCTTTCACGATGATAGTCTGCTTCTTTCGGCGATCACGCACCCGTCGGCTGTCGAAGGCAAGCCGGTGAAATATTCCTATGAACGCTTGGAGTTTCTTGGCGATAGCATTTTGGGCGCTATTGTTGCTATGGTTGCGTTCGATCGCTTCCACGATCTCGACGAGGGAGGGCTGACGCGTATCAAAGTGGCGCTCGTTTCGGGTGCGAGCTTGGCTGACGTCGCTGCGGGGCTGGGATTCGCTGACATCATTGTGTTCGGCTCGTCGGAAACCGGCACGGGCAAGCGCGGCTTGCACTCGGCGCTTGAAAACGTGTACGAGGCTGTGGTTGCCGCCTTGTACCTGGACGGCGGTATGGATGCTGCCCTTGCTTTTGTGGAACGAACGCTTATTCCCCGCATGTCGGTGGATATGGCCAAAGAACCGGAAAACCCCAAAAGTGCGCTGCAAGAAAAACTGCAGGAAGACGGCATCACTCCCACGTATAAGCTGGTCGAAACACAGGGGCCGCCGCACGACCGCACGTTCGTAGCGCAAGTGTTTGCTGGTTCGCAGGGGCTGGCGCGTGGTACGGGCCGCACGAAGAAAGAGGCTGAAAGCCAAGCTGCCAAAAGTACGCTGGCTCAGCTATCCGAGTTCTTCGGTTTCTACGTGAGCGAAGAGGAAAAGGCGGCCGCTAAGGCGAAAAAGAATGCAGTTAAGGCCGAAAAGGCTGCCGCAAAGGCGGCGGCTGCTGCCGCAAAGGCCGAGGAAAAGGCGCGCCGCAAACAGGAGCAATCTCAGGCGAAGCAGCGCTCTCAGGAGTAGCCGTGTACCTGAAATCACTGGTTCTCAAAGGCTTCAAGTCGTTTGCCGACCGCAGCGTGCTCACGCTCGAGCCGGGCATCACTGCTGTAGTGGGGCCGAATGGGTCGGGCAAATCGAACATATCCGATGCTGTGCTGTGGGTGCTTGGCGAACGCAACGCGAAGCATCTGCGCGGCCAAGCCATGGAAGATGTCATCTTTGCGGGCTCGTCGGCGCGCAAGGCAACAGGCTTGGCAGAGGTCGACCTGGTGTTAGACAACTCCGACGGCACACTTCCTGTCGAGTTCGACGAGGTTGCAATAACGCGCCGCATGTACCGCAGCGGCGAAAGCGAGTACTTGATCAACGGTTGCCAAGCCCGGCGCATGGACGTGCTCGACATCCTGCACGATTCGGGTTTGGGTACCGGCACTCATTCCATCATCAGTCAAGGAAGCCTCGACTCTATTCTGCAGTCGAAACCCGAAGACCGCCGGGCTCTTATTGAAGAGGCCGCTGGCGTGCTGAAGCACAAGCAGCGCAAGGCGAAAAGCGAACGAAAACTTCAGCAGATGGATATCCATTTGACTCGTGCGAAAGATGTAGTGCGCGAAGTCGAGCGGCAGTTGGGCCCGCTCGAGCGCAAGGCGAAGCGTGCGAAGGCCTACGAGTCGGCTTCAGCCGAGCTGGCGGAGTTAACGCTTGCGCTTGCTGTCGACGATTTGCGGGCGCTCAAGCGAGCCTGGGAGGCAGCGTGTGCGACCGAGCGCGACATCGAGCAGGAGCTTGAGCGTCATCGCGTGGCCATTGCTGATGCCGATGAGCGCATGCGCGCGCTGCAGGAGCAGGTGCGCCTTGATGCTGCCAATGCTGGTGAGCTGGAACGTGCGGGCGGTCGCGCGAATGCGGCGGTTGAACGGCTTGACGGCGCGATGCTGCTTTTGCACGAGAAGCGCCGTGCGGCGCAACGCGCCGAAGCCGATGTGCGGGTGCAATTGGAGTCGGACAAGGCGAAACGGATCGATGCCGATACCGAGCTTAGCCGCGCGCTCGAACAACTCGCCCGGGTTTCTGCTGAGCGTGTTGAAGCCGATGCTTCGGTGGCCAAACTTTTGCAGGACCAAGCGGCAAACGCCGAGCAGCGTCGTGCGCTCGAGAAGCGCTCCGACGAGGCCGAACGCGAGCGAAAGGAAGCCGAACGCGATCGCGAGAGCATTCGCAAGCAGCTTGCCGAAACCCAAGAGACGCTTTCCAGTGGCATCGCTCACATGAAGCTCGTTGAAACGCGAGGGAAAGAACTCGAGCTGCAGCTTAAACGCGCTCAGGAAGACGCCGAACGTGCAGCGCAAAGGCGTGCTGCAGCAGATCGTGACCGAGAGCAGGCCGACTCACGCGATGCTCAGCTGCGGAGCGCGGTTGCGAGCGCTCTTGCCGCCCGCAACAAGGCGCAGGTCGCAGCTGACGACGCCCGCAACGCCGCTGCGGCGGTGGCAGCCGAAGTGCGGGGAATCGAGGAAGTTGAGCGAGCAAGTGTTGCTGGCAACCCTGCGCATGCATGGGTGCGTGAACGCTTGCGCGACCTGCCGGGGTCAATGCAGCCGCTCTCGCATGCTGTTCGCGCTTCGGAAGGGACAGAAGCGCTGGTAGAAACGCTGCTGGGCCCCGATGTGGCGGCGCTGTTTGTGGATGATTCAGTATCGGCGCTTGACGTTGCGCACAGCGTTTTGGCAAGCGAACAGCAAGGCGAGGTCTCTGTGGTGCCGCGTGCCGATAGCGCGCGAACCGTGCGTGATGCACGTGCGGCTGCTGCAGCATGCGGCGGATGGGCTCTCACTGACAAGGTATCGTGTTCGCAAGAGTTGCGGCAGGCGCTCGATGCGCTTCTGGGTGATGTAGTGGTGTGTGACAGCGTAGACGCAGCGCTTGCGGCACATGAACGCAGAGAGTGCGCCGGGTTGCGCATTGCGACCCTTGACGGCTGTGTTGTATGGCCAAACGGGAAGGTGAGCATCTGTTCGGCAGCATTATCAGATGCAGAGGGTGCGCTTTCTCGGGCGCGGGCGCTCGACCAGGCACGGGCTGCGTGTGCCGAGGCCGAAAAGACGCGCGACAAGGCCGCTGCTGCGCTGTCGGAAGCAGAAGAGGCGCTTCGCCGCGTACAAGTTGAAAGCTTACAGGCCGCACAAGAGCTTGCCGAGCGGCGTGGTGCCGCCGAGTCGGCACGCAATGAAGCACGCCGTGCTGAAGAGCAGCTCGGTGCCGTCAGGCGCGAATTCGAAAGCGTGCAGCACCAGCGCAAAGATGCGGAAAAGACCGTATCTCAGGCTCGGCCGTCGGTGGAGTCGCTCGAAGCTCGGCTTGCCCATGCAACGAAACGCGCCGAAGATGGTGCACGCGCAAGCGAACGAGCGCAAGCCGAGGTCGTGCCGTTGCGTAAAGCGGCCGCGCGAGTGCGGGACGCATTGGGCGAGGCGAAGTTGCGCGCGGCGACGCTTGCCGAGCGAGAAACCTATACTTCGCGTTTGGTTGACGCGCGGCGCAACGATATTGCGCGGATTGACGAAGCCGAAGTTGCTGCGCGCGCAACGTGTGCGCGCAAGGCGACGGCCCAGGTGCGCATCGAGCCGCTTTTGGCCACACTTGAAGAGCTCGCCGCTGCTATGAGAGCGCGGGCGCGTCGCGCCGCCGAAGCGGCCGAAGCTGCTCAAAACGTCTCGTCGGGGTTGCACGGGCAAGTTGATACGGCTCGCGCTCAGGCGAAAGCCGCGCACGATGCGTTTGACGCTTGTAACGCGCGGCTATCCGAGGCGAAGGTGAACAAGGGTCGTCTTGAGGTGCAGGTTGATACGGCGGTCAACGTCGTAGTAGTAGAGTGCGGCACGCCGCTCGATCACGCGCTGGTAACCCCTGAACTTACCGACCGTGGTAGCGCGGAAGAAGCGGCATTCAAGCTACGTCGGCGCATTGCCAACATGGGAACCATCAACCCCGATGCGGCCAAAGAATACGAGCAGGTGCGTCAGCGCTACGACTATCTTGCTGCGCAGCTTGCCGACCTGGAGGGCGCGCGCCGAACACTCGCGAAGATCGTTCGGGTTATCGATGAACGCATGAAAGACGACTTCATGCGCACCTATGAAGCGGTAAACCAGAACTTCCAAGAAATATTCGCGGTGTTGTTCCCCGGTGGATCGGCGCATTTGTCGCTTGTTGGCGACACTTCCGACGGCGAGCCTGCAGGCGTTGAAGTAAGCGCCCAGCCCCGCGGCAAGCGCATCACTAAGATGATGCTCATGTCGGGCGGCGAGAAGTCGCTTACGGCGCTGGCGCTGCTGTTTGCGGTGTATCGCATCCGCGCCACGCCGTTTTATATTCTCGATGAGGTTGAGGCGGCGCTTGACGATTCCAACCTGCGGCGATTGACAGCGTATCTGGAAAACCTGCGCGATTCGACGCAGCTTATTATGATCACGCATCAGCGCCGCACCATGGAGATGGCAGATGTACTGTTCGGCGTGTCCATGCAGGCCGACGGTGTGACGAAGGTGATTAGTCAGAAGCTCGATCAGGCACTGCGTAGCGCGCAATAAACCGCTCATAATCGCGATCGCTCATTCCGTAGAATAATTGCCGTGCTTGCCGCAGGCATAAGACTCGCTCTGTTTGCGCTACACTATCGGCGTTGAAAGACAAAGGTTTGCCTGCGCGCTTCGCTGTTTGTACGAATGGGTTAGCGCGCGGTAAACGTGCATGATAGGAGCTTTCCATGGGTTTTTTTGATCGCATCAGCGAAGGTTTGGCCCGCTCGCGCGAGCGCTTCACCGAGCAAATGAACGTGCTGCTCGACCGTGGACCCAACGTTGACGACGAATTCTGGGATGGGCTCGAGGAAACGCTCATTTTGGCCGACATCGGTTGCGCGGCGGCAAGTGAGGCGGTAGAAAACCTGCGCGATCAGGCAACGCGTAAGGCGCTGCCTGATGCCTATGCGGTACTCGATCTACTGAACGACCAGATTGCCTCGCAGTTCTGCGAGGGCGGTGAGCAAGTCTTCGGTGGAGAGCCGGCACTCGTGCTGTTTGTGGGAATCAACGGCACGGGTAAAACCACTACGGTGGGCAAGTTGGCAAAGGAAGCCACTGATGCGGGGCGCAACGTAATTCTCGGTAGTGCCGATACATTCCGCGCTGCGGCTATCGAGCAACTTGAGGTGTGGGCCCGCCGAGCGCAGGTGGAAATGGTCACGCGCGAGCGGGGAAGCGATCCAGCGAGTGTGTGCTACGCCACTATTGAACGCGCGGAAGAAACAGGTGCCGACCTGGTGCTCATCGACACGGCTGGGCGCTTGCATACCTCAGCTGACCTCATGCGCGAGTTGGGCAAGGTGGTAAACGTTGTTCGCAAGCGTTCGAAGCTGCCGGTTTACACGGTGCTGGTCATCGACGCCACCACGGGCCAGAATGGCCTTGCGCAGGCGCGTGAGTTCAATCGCGAGCTCGACTTGGATGCGCTTATCGTCACGAAGCTCGATGGGACAGCGAAAGGTGGCATCGCACTTGCCATCAGCCACGAGTTGCAGCTTCCTATCGTGAAGATCGGCGTGGGTGAGGGTCTGTCCGACCTGCGCGATTTCGACGCGCACGATTTCGCCCGTGCACTCATCGGCAATTTCGACGCTCGCCAAAACTAGGCAGCGAGACAAGGAGTCGTATTCCATGCTAGAAAACCTATCCGAACGACTACAAGGCATCTTCTCCGGCCTGCGAGGCAAAGGTCGTTTGACCGAGGACGACATCAACGCCGCCATGCGCGAGATCCGTATGGCGCTGCTTGAAGCCGACGTCAACTTCAAGGTGGTCAAGAACTTCGTTGCGCGCACGAAAGAGCGCTGCCTTACGGCCGAAGTGCTCGAATCGCTCACGCCCACGCAGAATGTGGTAAAGATCGTGCTCGACGAGCTTACCGAGTTGCTCGGTCGCACCGATTCGCGGCTCGTACTGTCAAGTCGCATTCCGAATGTCATCATGCTGGTAGGTTTGCAGGGTTCTGGTAAAACCACTGCGGCGGCGAAACTGGCTTACCTGCTCAAGCAGCAGAATCACTCGCCTTTGCTGGTGGCGTGCGACGTGTATCGCCCTGCTGCGGCCGATCAGCTGCAAACGCTCGGTCAGGAAATCGGCGTGCGTGTGTACCGTGGCGATGGGGCCGATCCGGTGCGTATCGCACAAGAGGGTGTGCGCGATGCTATCGACAGTCTGCGCGACGTGGTCATCGTGGACACGGCGGGTCGTCTGCATGTGGATGAGCAGATGATGGAAGAAGCACAGGCAATTAAGCGCGCCGTAAAGCCTGATCAGGTGCTCATGGTAGTTGACGCCATGACTGGCCAAGACGTGGTGAACGTAGCGGCCGCCTTCGCTGAACGGGTTGACTTCGATGGCGTGATCATGTCGAAGATGGATGGCGACGCTCGAGGCGGTGGTGCGCTGTCGGTGCGCCAGGTAACCGGCAAGCCGATCAAGTTCATATCCTCGGGTGAGAAGCCCGATTCGCTGGAGGAATTCCATCCCGATCGCATGGCCAAGCGCATTCTCGGCATGGGTGATATGATAAGCCTTATCGAGAGCGCCGTGAAAGTCCAGCAAGACCAAGAAGAACTGGAAGTTGCCGAGCGTCTGGCAAAATCGCAAATCACGCTCAACGATTTCATTGACATGAATCGTCAGATCCGCAAAATGGGCGGCATTTCGAAACTGATCAGTGCGCTTCCCGGTGGTGACAAGGCATACGCGTCGGGTCAGGTTGACGAAGGCGCGCTCGATCGCATGGAGGTTATTATCAACTCCATGACAAAGGAAGAGCGCACCCGCCCCGAAGTGCTCAACGGTAGCCGCCGCGCGCGCATTGCTGCAGGCGCGGGTGTTACCGTAACTGACGTGAACCAGGTTATCAAGAAGTTCAACGAAACCAAGAAGATGATGAAGAAGATGATGCCTGCCATGGAGGATATGCAGGGCGGCAAGAAGGGCAAGAAGGGAAAGCGTGGTCGCGGCCACAGGCGCATGGGTATTCCTGGCATGGGAGGCATGAGTATGTCTGACCTGCGCAAACTTCAAGACATGATGAGCGAATAGGAGCAAAACAACATGGCGATCGTATATAGGGCATTTCGGGAGGAAGACCTTCCGGCAATTTGTAAGATATGGAATGAAGTGGTTGAGGCGGGCGACGCTTTCCCGCAAACAAGTCCGCTTGACGTCGATGCGGCACGTGAGTTCTTTGGCGGGCAAACGCTAACACAGGTGGCCGATGTAAACGGCGTCATCTTCGGAATGTACATTCTGCACCCGAACAATGTCGGGCGCTGCGCACACATTGCTAATGCGAGCTACGCGGTGGCATCTCCCTCGCGCGGACTCGGCTTAGGCCGCGAACTCGTGAAGGACTCGCTCGAACAGGCGAGAAAAGCGGGCTTTCGCGGATTGCAATTCAACGCCGTGGTGTCGAGCAATGTTGTAGCCATTCACTTGTATGAAGATCTCGGATTCGTTCGCGTTGGCACTATTCCCGGTGGTTACGTGAACGGCGTGGGTGCTTATGAGCCCGTGTATATCTTCTATCGGCACTGTGTGGAAGCACCTGACGCCATGCATCCCGTTCTTATGGGCGCGTCGGATGTGGAGCAAACAGCTGCACCGGATGTGTCGGACACATCGGCCGCGCCGCATGAGCCGGATGTGCCGAGCGAGGCGTCATGCGCAAAGGGCGAAGCACAGCAGCAGGAAGAAGCCTCGGATAATGACAGCTTTGAGAAAGCGGATGCCGACGAGAGTGTAACCGAGGGTAAAAAGCCTAAGAAAGAGTCCGGGAAGAAAAAGGATTCCAAGGGTAAGAAGCAAAAGAAGGAAAAGAAAGCGAAGAAGGAAAAGAAGGAAAAACACAGCAAGTAGCTTATGGATGCACTACACCGTAGGACATCGTCATAGGGGTCTGTCATCGGATGGGTCATCGGATGTCGCAGGCGGAGTGTGTTTTTTCGAGGTAGATGCGGCAGCGCTTGCCAAACCGCCGTCGGAGCCGTATCATAAGCAACTGCTGTTTTCGCTGCGCTGCTACATGCTTGCGCATGTACTCCTGCGTACGCAATTGGTTTGATCATACAGAAGTAAAAGGAGTTTTTCTTCATGGCCGTTAAGATTCGTCTCGCCCGTCACGGTGCTAAGAAGCGTCCGTACTACCGCATTGTTGTTGCCGACTCTCGCGCTCCGCGCGATGGTCGTTTCATCGAGCAGATTGGCCGCTACAACCCCTGTGTCAATCCTGCGCTCGTTGAGTTCGACGCTGAAAAGCTGGACAAGTGGCTTGGTAACGGTGCGCAGCCCACTGATACGGTCGCTTCGCTGATTAAGCAAGCTCGCGAGAACGCGTAGTCATATGGCTGAGCTGACGGATGATATCGTCGGCCTGGTAGATGTGGTCGTGCGTCCGCTCGTCGAGTTTCCTGATGATCTGAAACTTGAGGGCAGCGAGAGCGCTGATGGTTCCATTTTGGTGGAAATTCGCGTAAACGAAGAGGATGCAGGCAAGGTTATCGGGCGCCAGGGGCGCGTAATCAAGGCTATACGTACCCTTGCGCGCGCGGCGGCTTCCCGCGAGGGAGTCCATGTCGAAGTGGAGCTTATCGATTAAATGCATGCATGGGCCAACGTCGCCGAGTTGACGAAAACGAAAACGCTGACGGGAGGGCTCGTTGCGCGAAGCGCATCGGGTCTTCCTTTTTTGCTGCATGAGGGCCTGCTTGTTGCGTTTGTTCCACCGCAGCTAGATGCTCCTCGTCGCGCGCGCGTTTCGCACGTACGCGATGAGGGTCGAGGGGCCTATGTGGTCACGTTCGAGGGCGTTTCGAGTATCGATGTTGCCGAGCGGTTGGTGGGGTGTCATTGCCTGGTGCGCCGCGCTGATCTGCCTGGTGATGCGCTGATGCTTGAAGGAGAGGGCCTCGTGGGCTTTTGCCTGATCGATTGCACGTTGGGGCCGGTGGGAACCATCACGGACGTTATAAGCAGCCCCGGTCAGTTGCTGCTCGAGGTCGATTGCGGACGCGCGGACGTGGTGTTAGTTCCGTTGGTTGATGATCTTCTGGTTGAATGGGACGAGGACGCTTGTACGGTGCTGATGGATTTGCCGGCAGGCTTGCTTGACGTGTAGGGGACTTCCATGATCATAGAAACGCTGTCGACCTTTCCCGGCATGTACGAATCGGTGATGGGTTCTTCGATGATGCGCATTGCCCAAGAGAAGGGTATTATCGATTTTTTCGCGCACGACTTGCGCGATTGGACGCATGATAAGCATCGCACCACCGATGATGAGCCGTATGGCGGTGGTGCTGGGCTGGTGATGAAGTGCGAGCCAATCTTCGAAGCTGTCGATGATATTGCTGGCAACTCTACTCTCGTCACCCCGCTTCTCGGGCAAAGGAACGCTCAGTCGCTCAGACAGTCCTGTTCGCACAAAAGTGCCGCTGGCGCTTTTGACTCGTGCGGAACTCGCTTAGTGAGCACACCTTCACCTGAGGAACGGGGTGATGTCAACGCTCCCAAGCCCACCATCATTTTCCTTGCGCCGCAAGGCCAGCGTTTCGATGATGCGTTGGCGTGCGATCTGGCGCGTGAAGAGCGCCTGTTGTTCGTGTGCGGGCATTACGAGGGCATTGACGAGCGAGCGTATGCGCTGGCTGATCGAGTGATATCGCTTGGTGACTATGTGCTTACCTCAGGTGAGCTTGCCAGCATGGTGATTATCGACGCCGTGGTACGCAAGCTGCCTGGGGTGCTGGGGGCTCAAGGAGGGGCAGAAACTGAAAGCTTCGTCGACGGCTTGCTGGAATACCCTCAGTACACTCGCCCAGCGGTGTTTCGGGGTATGGAAGTGCCGCCTGTTCTGCTATCGGGAGATCACGGGAAGGTCGATCGGTGGCGCCGCGAGCAAAGCCTTGAACGTACGGCGCGCATGCGACCCGATTTGCTTGAAGGTATGTCTTTGCCCAACGCCGACCTCGAATTTCTGCAATCTTTGTCAATCGGGGAGCGGTGCGCATCCGACGCGCTATCATAAACAGCCACGTCAATTTCCGCACCGGGCTTGTCTTCGGCGCGTTTTTTATGTGAAAGGATGTTTGGGGTATGGATTCCGGCAGGCACGCCGATCGCCCACGTGGCGGCATCATCAGGTCGTTCTTTAGCCTGATCATTATGGTCGCCTTTGTGGTGGCTTGCTCGTGGGCGCTTCGGACGTTCGTGTTCCAGCCCTACGAAATTCCTTCGGGGTCGATGGAGACTACCATCATGCCTGGTGACATGGTGTTTGCCGAGAAAATCAGCTACTACCTGCGTGACCCTGAACCAGGTGACATCGTAACGTTTAATGATCCGCAAATTCCCGGCCGCATTCTCATCAAGCGATGCATTGCGACCGCGGGGCAAACCATCAACATCAATGACGCCGACGGGTTAGTCTACGTTGATGGCGTGCCACTTAATGAGCCGTACGTGAACGGTGAGCCGTCTTATACGCTTTCGGGGGGCGTGTCGTTCCCGTATACCGTGCCTGTTGGGTGCATCTGGGTCATGGGTGACAACCGCACGAACTCCCAAGATTCCCGCTATTTCGGCGCAGTTCCCATCTCGTCGGTGACGGGCAAGGCTGCGCTGGTATATTGGCCCATTACGAGCTTTGGCCTGCTGGAATAGTGAGCAGTAGGGTTTACGCATACGGAGAAGGAGGGGACATCGATGTCCACCATAGGTGATCGTCTCGCATGCGCTGCGTGCGAGCAGCCGCCGACGTTCCAAGACGTCATCATGAATTTGCAGCGCTACTGGGGCGACCAGGGCTGCGTGGTGCTGCAGCCGTACGACAACGAGGTGGGTGCCGGCACGAACGCGCCTGCCACCACGCTGCGCTCGCTGGGGCCCGACACGTGGCGCACCTGCTACGTGCAGGGTAGCCGCCGTCCCACCGACGGCCGTTACGGCGAAAACCCCAACCGCACCCAGCACTACTTCCAGTTTCAGGTGCTTATGAAGCCCTCGCCCGACAATATTCAGGATCTGTATCTGGGAAGCTTGCGCGCCATCGGCGTCGATGTCGACGCGCATGACGTGCGTTTCGTGGAAGACGACTGGGAGTCGCCGACGCTCGGTGCCTGGGGTCTTGGCTGGGAAGTGTGGATCGACGGCATGGAAGTAACTCAGTTCACGTACTTCCAGCAGGTAGGCGGTTTCGAATGCGCGCCCGTGCCGGTTGAGATTGCCTACGGTTTGGAGCGCCTGACTATGTTCGTGCAGGGCGTGGACAGCATGTTCGATATCGTGTGGAGCCGCGGTGCCGACGGCGTGGAATTCACCTACGGCGATGTGTATTTGGAAAACGAGCGCCAGTACTCGACGTTTAACTTCGAGGTTGCTGACACTGACTTTTTGTTCCAGGAGTTCAACGACCGCGAGGCCGAGTGCATGCGCACGCTTGAAGCGGGGCTGCCGCTGCCGGCTTACGACAGCGTGTTGAAGTGCTGCCACACGTTCAACCTGCTGGATGCGCGTGGTGTGATTTCTGCCACCGAGCGCATGGCCTACATCCTGCGCGTGCGCACGTTAGCTAAGGCGGTGTGTGCGTCGTACATGAAGCACGTGGTGGGTATCGAGGTTGAAGACGATATGCCTGCATCTGCAACCGCTGAAGGGAAGGAGGCCGCTCGTGGCTAATCTGCATACGCTTGCCTTCGAGATAGGTACCGAAGAAATTCCCGCATTTGACCTGCATAGCGCCACAGGGCAGCTCGAGAAGTTGGTACCCGCAGCGCTTGATGCTGTACGTATCCCGCATGGCGATGTTTCTATCTACACTACTCCGCGTCGCTTGATTGCGATCGTGGCCGATGTTGCAGATACTACAGAAGCCCTCGAAGAGGTGTTCCGCGGCCCGTCGGCAAAGATTGCGTTCGACGAGACGGGAAACCCCACAAAGGCCGCCATTGGTTTCGCGCGCGGCAAAGGTGTCGACGTTGCCGATTTGGTGCGTCGCGAGGAAAACGGCACAGATTACGTATTCGCTACCCGCACGGTGGCGGCGAGTGATGTGGCCGAGCTTCTGCCCAGCGTGCTGCGCGGCGTTATCGAGGATATCTCGTGGCCGAAGTCGTGCCGCTGGGGTGTTACGCGCGAGTACTTCTCGCGTCCGGTGCGCTGGCTGGTGGCGATGCTTGACGAGCGCGTGATTCCGGTGGAGTTCGCCGGCCTTGCTGCGGGCAACCTTACCTATGGTCATCGCTTCTTGGCACCTGGCCCGCACGAGGTAAAAACTGCTTCTGATCTGCTGTCTGTGGTGGAAGCGGCGCACGTGGTTACTAGCGAGGCGGCGCGTAAGGCTGCCATTCGTGCCGGCGTGGCGCTTGCGGAGCGCGCAACCGGCGCTCGTGCCGAGCTGCCGGCAAAGACACTGCTTGAGGTAGTGAACCTCTGCGAGCAGCCCACCGTTTTGGTAGGCACCTTCGACGAGGAATTCCTGCGCGTGCCGGAAGAGATTATCGTTGACGCCATGCTCATGCATCAACGTTACTTCCCGCTGTACGACGAGGCGGGCAAGCTTACGAATAACTTCATCGTGGTGAGCAACGGCAATCCGGAATGCGCCGCTACTATCACACAGGGCAACGAGCGTGTGGTGCGCGCTCGCTTGTCAGACGCCAAGTTCTTCTATGAGGAAGACCTGAAACGTCCGCTTGAAGCGTACGTCGACCGGCTTGACGAAGTGGTGTTCCAGGAGAGCTTGGGCACCATGAAAGCGAAGACCGAGCGTACAGAGCGTGTGGTGAAAAAGTTAGCGGAAGCCGCCGAGCTGCCCGCCGATGAAGCGGCAGACGCGGTGCGTGCGGCGCATCTTGCCAAGGCTGACCTGGTAACCAATGCTGTGGTGGAGTTTACGAGCGTGCAGGGCATCATGGGTTCGTACTACGCGCTCGCTTCGAACGAGCACGCGCGCGTGGCGCAGGCTATCGCCGACCACTACCGCCCGCGCTTCGCCGGCGACGAGCTGCCTGCTACCACGGTAGGCCGTCTGGTGGCGACTGCCGACAAACTTGACACCATCTGTGGTTTGTTCGCGGTGGGGCAAGGTCCCACGGGTTCATCCGATCCGTTTGCTTTACGCCGCAGCGCTATTGGCATCGTGAACATGCTGCAGGCGGGGCTTCCGGTGTCGCTCGTGCAGGCAGTGGATGCTTCGCTTGCCACCTACCAAGACGCTGGAGTTCAATTCGACGTTGCGGCAGTGCGCGAGCAGGTGCTTGCGTTCTTCACTACGCGCACTACGGTAATGCTGCGTGATGGTGGCGCGTCGCAAGACACGATCGACGCGGTGCTGGCATGCGACGTAGTAGAGCCGGTGGAGCTGGCTCGTCGCGTGAGTGCGCTCGAGGCGGCGCGCGCGAACGAGCCCGAAACGTTCGCCAATTTGGCTACGGCGTTCGCTCGTGCGAACAATCTGCGCGATCCCAAGCTGGGTGTCGATGTTGACGAAAGCATGCTTTGCGAGGTTGAGCAGGCCTTAAGCTGCGCTGTTGCACAGGCGGAAGACCGCGCTCGGCGGGCGCTTGCGGAAAACGACTATGCGTGCGCTCTTACTGAGTTGGCGGCGCTGCGCAAGCCCATCGATGAATTCTTCGAACAAATTATGGTCATGGATGAAAACGTGGCTGTGCGCGAGAATCGTTTGCGCTTGCTCAATCGTTTTGTGGCGGTGTTTGCTAACGTTGCCGACTTCGGCAAGATGGCCAAGGGTTCGAAGTAGGCATGGGGAGTTTCCAGATTCGGGAAAACTCTACCGCGCTGCCCACGATTCACGTGATCAGTGATGCAACCGGAGCGACCGCACGCGCCTTGGCGCACGCGGTCGCTGGCCAATTCGGCGTAACGAACCCGAATGTCGAAGTGTTCTCACATGCGCGAACCTACGACGAGATCGTCGGCTTTCTCAATGATCACTGCGCCTACCATGCCGAACAAGTTTCGGCGGGCCGAGACTTGGCGGGCGATGGTCGTATTCTGGTGTTTATCACGCTCGTTGACGTCGATCTGTCGCGACGTGTCATGGAATACGCTGCATCGCGCGATGATATCGTGCTCATCGATTTTCTGTCGCGTCCTATTCAGGTGCTCTCCGACATGACTGGCCGTGAGCCCTCCATTACGCCAGGTGGCAGGCATGTTCCCGACAGCCACTACTTCGACCGCATCGACGCGATCGAGTTCACTATCTCTCACGACGACGGCCGCAACCCGCAAGACCTCACAAAAGCCGATATCGTGCTCGTGGGTGTATCTCGCTCATCGAAGACGCCTACCAGTATTTACCTGGCGCAGCAGGGCTACCGGGTTGCCAACGTACCGCTTGACCCTGCAACCGACCCGCCGAGCCAGTTGTTTGATGTTGACCGTACGCGCCTGTTCGGGCTTATGACCACACCCGATGTGTTGGTGGGTATTCGGCGACGACGTCTTGGGCGCGCGCAAGCTGCAGCGTCCTCCTATGCTGACGAAGCATACGTGTATGACGACTTGGAACACGCTCGTGCGCTTATGCGCCGTCTCGGTTGCATTGTGGTACACACCGAGAACAAGGCCGTTGAGGAAACCGCGCAGGAGATTTTGCGTTACTATGGAACTGTTCACCCACCTTCGGATATGATGGGGTAATTCCATTCGCATTCGCATGCGGTGGGGTGTCTGAGAACGAGGAACTCGTTGAAGGAGAAGAAAGTGACCGAGGCAGTGAAGCGTGTTTACGCGTTCGGCAAAGATGCACAGGGTAACAACGTTACCGAGGGCAACACGAACATGAAGATGATTCTGGGAGGCAAGGGTGCGAACCTCGCCGAAATGGCCAACATTGGCCTGCCGGTTCCCCCGGGATTCACCATCACGTGTCAAACCTGCATGGAGTATTCGAATGCGGGCAACACGTGGCCCGAGGGGGCGCTCGACACCATTGCCGAGTATCGTGCCGATCTTGAGGCCCGTATGGGCAAGAAGATTGGCGACGCCGAAGATCCGCTGCTCGTGTCTGTGCGTTCCGGCGCGCCTATGTCTATGCCGGGTATGATGGACACCGTGCTTAATCTGGGCTTGAACGATCAGTCCATCAATGGTCTCATCAAGCAGACGGAAAACCCGCGTTTCGCATGGGACTCCTACCGTCGCTTCATCCAGATGTTCTCCAACGTGGTTATGGGTCTCGATGGCGATCTGTTCGAGAATGCCATCACCGCCATGAAGAACGCGCGCGGCGCAGCATCCGACACCGATCTGACCGCTGAAGACTTGCAGCAGCTCGTTGCCGACTTCAAGCAGATCTTCGCTGAGAACGTGAGCGCCGAAGATTATCCGAGCCTTGTAGTGGATGGTCAGGTTGCCTTCCCGCAGGATCCCATGGTTCAGTTGAAGCTGGCCATCGAAGCTGTGTTTGGCAGCTGGGGTAACCCGCGTGCGGTGCTGTACCGCAAGCAGAACAAGATTGCCGACGATCTGGGCACTGCTGTAAACGTGCAGTCCATGGTATTTGGCAACAAGGGCAACACCTCAGCAACCGGCGTAGCCTTCACCCGCAATCCTGCGAACGGTGCCAAGGAATTCTACGGCGACTACTTGGTGAACGCCCAGGGCGAGGACGTTGTTGCTGGCATCCGCAACACCAGTCCCATCGCAGAACTCAAAAACGTTGAGGGTTTGGAAGAGGCAGGTCGTCAGCTTGAGGATATTTTCGTCGTGCTGGAAAACCACTTCCGTGACATGTGCGATATCGAGTTCACCATTGAGCAGGGCAAGCTGTGGATGCTGCAAACCCGTGTGGGTAAGCGTACCGCCGCCGCCGCGCTGCACATTGCCATTGAGATGGAGAAAGAGGGCCTCATCACCAAGGAAGAGGCTGTCATGCGCGTCGACCCCGAGCAGCTTGACCAGCTGCTGCACCCGCAGTTCGACAAGAGCGCAACCTACGACGTGCTCGCTCGCGGTCTGAACGCCAGTCCTGGTGCTGCGGTGGGCGAGGCTGTGTTCTCTGCCGCCGACGCTGTGGCTGCCGCCGAAGCGGGCCGCAAGTGCGTGCTGGTGCGTTGGGAAACGAACCCCGATGACCTTGCTGGCATGATTGCCGCCGAAGGCATTCTGACCAGCCATGGTGGCAAGACGAGCCATGCTGCCGTTATTGCCCGCGGCATGGGCGCTCCGTGCGTATGCGGCGTTGAAGCGCTGAAGATCGACGCAGAAAAGAAACAGGCTGCTGTTGCCGGTACCGACGTGGTTATCAACGAAGGTGACATGATCTCCATCGACGGTACGTCGGGTATTGTGGTGCTGGGCGCTGTTGAGCTGGTGCTTCCCGAGCTTACGGGCGATTTGGACACCATTCTCGAGTGGGCCGACGAATTCCGTACGCTGGGTGTTCGTGCCAACGCCGACAATCCGGCTGACGCGCAGCTCTCGCGCGACTTTGGTGCGCAGGGCATCGGCCTTTGTCGTACCGAGCACATGTTCTTGGGTGACCGCAAGCAGATTATCCAGACGTTCATCTTGAACGAGGATGCTGCTGTTCGCGAAAAGGCTGTCGCCGACCTGTTTGAGGCTCAGACGGGTGATTTCTACGGCATGTTCAAGGCCATGGATGGCCTGCCGGTTATCGTGCGTTTGCTCGATCCGCCGCTGCATGAGTTCCTGGAGGATGCGCGCGCACTCGACGTTGAGATTGCCAAGCTGGAAGCGACGGGTGGCGACGCTGCTGTTATCGCCCAGAAGCGTCAGCTGATGGAGCAGATCGACGGCTTCGCTGAGCAAAACCCGATGCTGGGCATGCGCGGCTGCCGCTTGGGTATTGTTTATCCTATCCTGCCGGTCATGCAGGTTCGTGCTATCGCCACCGCAATGGCGAAGCTGAAGAAGGAAGGTCTCGATCCGAAGCCCGAGATCATGATTCCGCTCGTGTCGGTTGAGGCCGAGCTGGCGAAGCTGCGCGGCGTTGCCGAGAAGGCTATCGCCGAGGTTGCCGAAGAGCAGGGTGTTGAGCTTGAGATTCCTATCGGCACCATGATCGAGCTGCCGCGTGCCGCCGTGACTGCCGACGAGATTGCTGCACATGCTGATTTCTTTAGCTTCGGTACCAATGACCTCACGCAGACTACGTTCGGCTTCAGCCGCGACGACGTAGAGGCTGAGTTCGTTCCGCAGTACCTGGCCGAGCGCCTGTTGCCCTACAACCCGTTCGCAACTATTGATCCGGGTGTTGCTAAGCTCGTGAAGATGGGTGTTGAGCTGGGTCATGAGGGCAATGCCGATCTTATGTGCGGTGTGTGTGGCGAACATGGTGGCGACCCCGATTCTGTTAAGACTTTCCATAAGATCGGGCTTGACTACGTGAGCTGCTCGCCGTACCGCGTGCCGCTGGCTCGCTTGGCTGCCGGACAGGCTGCACTGGCCGACAAGTAAACAACGCACAAGCATTAGTCTGAATGAAAAAGGTGCGTCGTCTTCGAGCGGCGCACCTTTTTGCATGGCATCGAGGATTTGGCGACGCTATCGTTATACAATCGATTGCGAACATCGTCCGAAGTTACAAAGTCAGTGTAGGTTGCTTTCGTTGTTCGTTCACCAGCTTATTGAACGGGAAGCGAAGATATGTTTCTGCGGTAGAATGGTTCAGAAGCGCGTATTGATGGAACCGAGGTGAAACGATGACTATGCACGATGCCTGCAACAAAGTGATCTCATGGTGGCGCGACCTTGATGACGATGCGCGTGCTGTGGCGCTTGATGCGTTTGCGGTGCGGTTTTCTTACAACTCGGGAAAGATCGAAAACGATGAGATTACTTTCCGTGATACGCATGAGGTATTCGATAGGGATGGTGTGACGTCGTACACCGGGAGCTTGCGTACGCTCTTTGAGATTAAAAACTCGAAAACGGCGTGGGAGTGGTTGCTTTTGTCGGTGCGCAACGGTGTCTTCATTGATGAAACTTTTCTGCTCGAGGCGCACCGTCTGCTAACTTGGGGTACTTACGATGAGGATCGATGGGCAAAAGGCGAGCGTCCGGGAACGTTCAAGCTTGGCGATTACGTGGTGGGCGCACGTGACACAGGAGCTGCTGCGTGCGACGTTCCGGAGGCGATTGGTAACGTGCTTATTGAGATTCGAGAAGCGCTAAATGCTTCGAATGCCTCGAAGAATGCACTCGTTATCGCTGCGTACCTCCATGCACAGATTGCGCGTATTCATCCGTTTGCTGATGGAAATGGCCGTACGGCGCGGTTGCTTGGGAACTTCATTTTGCTTACGTTGCGGCATCCGCCTATTTCTATCGATGAAGCCGATCGTCTTTCGTATTACGGTGCACTCGATGCATTCGATGTGGATGGCGATCTGGACCCACTCGTTAGCTTTCTTAAAGTAGAGTTGGTGAAAACCTGGGGTGAACGTGCTGGTTGTACTGGTCATACAGGGGGTTTGTCGTGAGAATATGGCAAGATGCAACCGGAGCACTCATTACTGACGAAGCGCTTGTTCGCTATATTGCGGCTTACGGAAGCTTAGAAGCAGCTGCGGCTGCAGGCAACGTGCGTCTGGTGGAATGTGGGCGAGAAAGTGGGCGCGGTGAAATGAATCACACGCAATGCGATCAAGACCCTGCTTGCTCCGATGCAAGAGTTTTTCCGCGAACGCTGAAAGACTATTTGCTGCCGTAAGGATCATGTTGCGCGCTTACATACACCGCGAGGGAGTACGCTACATGACACTGGCGAAAGCCGTTCGATAGGAGGGGTTTATGACAAAGGCACGGTCGGGGAAGAGTGTTTCGGGAAAGATGTTTACGTCCTTTGCGCGCAGGGGTGCTTGTGTTGCCGGCGTTGCCGCAGGTGTGGCGGGCGCGGTTGCCGGGTTTGCTGCCGTACAAACGTTGCGTCGCCAGGATATTCACCTGATTCCGCATGCTCAAGCTGGCTTGGCGGTGGTGCGTACCGTGCGCGACGAAGCGGAAGAACCGGTGCGTGTTCTTTCGGTTGGGGGAGCATATCAGTCGGCCACGTATTTTGGGGAGCGCTGGCATGAACCCGTGCTCGAGTACTACCGTGCGTTCGATCATATGTTTGAGGCTGAACATGGTGATGGAAACACCAACGGCAATGGTGATAAAGATGGAGAAGTCGCGCCATTTTGCATCCGTGACGTGCTGATGATCGGTGGCGGAGGGTGCGCGTGGCCTAAGCACGTGCTCATGGGGCGGCCTGATGTGCACGTTGACGTTGTTGAGTCGGACCCGGTCATTATCGACGTTGCAAAGCGCTACTTCTATGTGGACGAGCTTGTGCGCGTGCTGTGCGAACGAGAAGGCTCAAGCGATCGATTCCGCCTTATCAACGACGATGGCCTGGCCTACCTTGCCGGCTGCGAGCAACGCTATGACGCCATTGTTAACGACGCGTTTTCCGGAAAAGCTGCAGCAGCTGATCTTGCCAGCGCAATGGGTATCCGAGCGGTGAAGAACCGCTTGAATCCCGGCGGTCTGTATCTGGTAAATGTGGTAAGTGGCAGCGAGTGGCGTGAGTTTCGCCATCTTGTTCGCCTACTGAACGAGCTTGATCGCCAGTTCGCTTTTGCAGATGTTATTCTGGCAACAGACGATAGGTTCAGCAACAAAGATAACTACCTGGTCATTGCATCAGATGCTAAATACCATTTTTCGGACGTCATACCAGTAGGCGGCGTCAAGCAACAGTAAGGTACCTTTGACCGTCTGCTTCGTGTGCACGGACGCATAATAAACGCATGGGATACGACGTGCATCGTGACAGTGCTGTTTCGTTATTCGTCTGCGCGCATTTCTTTCAGCATGGCAATCTCTTGGGCCCATCCGTCGAGCGCATCGTGCGGGGTTTCTAAGAAAAACGGTAGATCGCGCAGTGCGGGGTGGTTGATAATGCGCGCAAATGCCGCCGCGCCAATGAATCCGCTGCCGATGACTTCGTGACGGTCCTTGTGTGATCCGAGCGGGTTTTTGGAGTCGTTCAGATGGATGGCGCGCAGGTTGCGTAGCCCCAGCGTTCGATCAAACTGTTCGAGCACATCATCGAGATCGTTTACGATGTCGTAGCCGGCATCCCATACATGGCAGGTGTCCAGGCATACACCCACATGGTCGGACAACTCAATGCGCTCGATGATAGCGGCCAGCTCTTCGAACCGACCGCCGATTTCGGTTCCCTTTCCGGCCATAGTTTCCAATAGCAGCGTGGTGGTTTGTTGTGGTGCGAGCACGGTGTTCAAGGCATCGGCAATCTTACGAATGCCCTCGTTCGCACCTTGCCCTACGTGGCATCCGGGATGCATGTTGTACAGCTGATGCGGCGTGTGTTCCATGCGCACGAGGTCATCGGCCAGCGTTTGCAGCGCGAACTCGAGTGTTTCCGGCTTTGCAGCTGCCGGGTTCATGGTGTAGGGGGCGTGTGCCAGAAAGCGTATGATCCCGTGCTCTTCGGCGAGCGCCTGAAACGATGCTATGTCGGCGGGGTCAATGGCCTTCGCGCGGCCGCCGCGGGGGTTACGGGTGAAAAACTGGAATGTGTTTGCCCCGATGGAAGCTGCGTCTTTCGCCATACGCGCATAGCCTTTCGCACTCGAAAGGTGGCAACCGATAGTGAACTCAGAGCTGTGTGCCATCGAAGCCGATGTGGCAACCGGTGTGGTATCGGGGTTTTTCTCGAACATAGCGGTTCCTTTCCGACTCTGTAAGGCTTGCAAAATGACCGGTGACTTTTGAGGGTAAAGTACCAGTCACATCTAAAAGACCGAGGTCGCATTTTTGACATATGAAGAGCGTATACTTACATTGCCCGATGGAAAGGGCTTTCAGACTGAAGATGACGGTCAGTTTACGCTACGCAGCATTGAAAGGAGTCTGGGATGGCAACTATGCAGGCCGGTATGACTCGAGAAGAGGCATATGCGCTTCTCGCTGCACACAACAAAGATGCGTTCCATATCGAACACGGTGAGACGGTTGAGCAGACCATGCGCTACTTCGCCCGCAAGTTCGATCCTGAAAACGAGGAATTCTGGGGCATCGTAGGTCTTCTTCACGATCTGGATTGGGAAGAACACGACGACGAACCCGAAAAGCACACGTTGTATGCCGCGCCGCTCATTGAGGCTGCGGGTGGCACGCCAGAGCTTGTGCGCGCTATCCAGTCGCACACCTCCGATTTCAATCCTGACCTGCCGAAACCTGAGTTGCAGATGGAAAAGATCTTATTTGCAACCGAAGAGCTTACCGGGCTTATCGGTGCGGCTATAGTCATGCGCCCGAGTAATTCGGTGATAGACTTCAACGTGAAATCGCTCAAGAAGAAATTCAAGGACAAGCGCTTCGCCGCCGGCGTAAGCCGCGACGTTATTCGCAGCGGTGCCGAGATGCTCGGCTGGGAGCTCGACGAGTTGTTCGCTCGAACTATAGAGGCCATGCAGTCCTTCGCTCCCGATCGCGATACGTTTGTGCCCGGAGAGTAGAAACCACCCACGACAGAGTCACAGCTAATGTCATTAGGCTAAGTATCACTGTGACGCATCTAAGGAACAGAAATAGTCCGCGCTCCCACAATAAGACAGGAAACAAAATGATTGAAATCACCCGCGATAACTTCGAAAGCATCGAATTAAGGGGACGCCGTTATCAATACAGGGGGTTAACGTTTTCATTAGAGAGTGAGCTCGATACATGGTCTTGCGATGTTTGGCTTGATCTGCCCAAAGAGTTACGTGATCAACTACATGATAAAGGTGTGCCATATAAGTGGCAGTTTAATGCAGGTTCACTGCCTGACCCAAACTATCGACTTGCTGTTGAGGAATTAATGGATTACGTTGATGGGATATTTGAGCACATTGAGACTTCATCTAATTCTGCGGATGACTAAGTAGCTTCTTCCTGCCGAAAGGGATACTGGCATTGCACAATGGAAAGGATTTTCATGTCGAAGATGACGGTTTACCACGGGAGCGGGGTGACGGTTCCTCATCCGGAAGTCCGCGTTGGACGGTACACGAAAGACTTCGGTTCGGGGTTTTATTGTACTATCATTCGCGAACAGGCCGAACGTTGGGCGAAGCGATTTGACACTCCCGTCGTCAACACATACACGGTGCATTTTGGTTCCGATCTGGACATTCTCAACTTTCATGAGATGACAGAGGAATGGCTCGATTTTATTATTGCGTGTCGGCATGGCGAGCCTCATTGTCATGATATCGTGATCGGCGCGATGGCGGATGACCAAATATACAACTTCGTATCGGACTATCTTGATGGGTCTATCACGCGAGAGCAATTCTGGGTGCTTGCGAAGTTTAAATATCCTACTCATCAAATCGCCTTTTGCTCGCAGAAGGCACTCCGTTGTCTCGAGTTCGTTTCAAGTGAGAGGGCGTGATCATGGAGGGAAGGGAAAGTGAGCGAGCGAATGCCATTTTCTTCACGTGCAGTCTCATTGACTACATAGCGAGGAAGACAACCAATCGTCGAAGCGATGTGGCCAACGCGCTTGGAGTGAAGCGTATCGGCAAGATAATCGAGCTTGCAGATGTGTATCACAGTGACAACATTGATGCTGTGAGCGATTCATTTATCGAAGATGCTGGTATTTCTGCGGGTTGTTTCGATAATGTATCCTCAGCTCGCTATGCAGTTCCGAGCCACTGGGATATCGGAAAAGTGTACAAGCGTTTGGTGATTAACATTGCTGAAGATGAACAGGTATGTGATGAGGAAGCGGTTCTGCGCGCATACAATTCACCTGTGAGCAAACTCATTGACGACTACAACAGCAGTTTCTTCTACGAGTCACCGCAAGCTATTTTTGTAGCATACAAGTACGGCGAACTGGATTAGCGTCTGCCGTCGTGCTTCTCTTGCTTTTGCTTGCAGTCGTTCTGCTCGAAACTATTCCGAGCTCGGATGTTCGGTGTGGGCATTTGCGTGCTCGATGTCATCCAGTGTGATGGCGGGGTGGTGGTACTGGAAGCGATTGCGCAGGCTCGGCAGCTTGACGCGGGTGGCATGCTGCGGGCACCAGTGCAGACATGTGTAGCAAGCTGCGCAGTTCGTGTCGTGTTCTGCAGTGCCGTTTGCTATGCGAATGTTGCCGGTTGGGCACGCTCGCGCGCAATCGCCGCATCCATTACAGGCATTGGTGATCTCAAAGCGCTTCATAGCGTTTAAGTGTCCCAAACGTTTCGTTCCATAATAGAACGAGCTTTCGATGAAGTTACGTTTTGGTGGTTTGTCGACGGACGTGAAGTTGACTGTGCGCGAACTCACCTCTCGCGCGATGTGTGTCACGTGAGACGGTGCGTCGGCGAGGCGCTCGGCGTTTTGTTCGTGGCTGCTTTGGATGCAGTTGCCGGGCATTTGCAGGTTGAATGCCCCTGAGAGCTTCGCGTTGTTTGCACAGAGCGCTGCGTCGATATTCTCGAACGAGTTCTTGCTGACTCCACGGCTTGAGGTCATTACCGCGAAGGCGTAGCAGTTGGGACGCACAAGCAATTTCAGTAGGAATTCCTTGGCGATCCAAGGAATGTCGTTCATATAAGTGGGGAATACAAAGCCGACAACGTTGTCATTGCAGATGACGCGCTCTGTGCTGCGATACGAGATGATACCTTCAACAGGTTCGTTAAGAGCCGAGCCCAGCTCGCGTGCCGCCCAAAGCGAGTTTCCCGTTCCTGAGAAGCAGTAGATCATAGCGTTTAACCTCTCTTGTATGCGCCGTTCGAAGGCCTATTATCGCACTACGATAACGTGGATGTCGTAACCGCCGCCACGTCTTTCCCCGAGAAGGCCAGACCCCATAGGCGCACCGTGGTGCCTGCGGGCAGATCGGCAGCGTAGTTGCGGTCGGAAATCTGGGCGAGGGCAGTAGTGGCCAGGGCAGGCAGGTCGGTGGACTCTGGGGAGCCGGGCCGTGCCCACTTCACCTCGACCAGCACCGCTGGGCCTCCGTCCGTCTCCTCAGGCATCACGCGCACGTCGAAGCGTCCACGGCCGGCCTCGCGGTTTGAGACAGGCGTATCGTAGCCGCGCATGTTGAACAGAAGCCCCAGCACGAGCATGTGGTAGCTGTTCTCAGAGGCAAGGTCGTAGTAGCTTGGTGCTCGCAGCAGGATGTCGGCAAGCTCGGCGGTTACTCCGTCTTCGTCGCCCTCCGCAAAAGCCCGGTGCAGCGCCGCCAGGCGGTCGCGCCCGCCGGCCACTTACGTGAAGCGGTCAATTATTTCGCCACGATACAGCTGCGCTATCTCTTCGTTGGGAATGCGCAAAGGACGCAGACGCCGGGTCATTCCCGGTAAGGACGTATCGTCGGTAGTCAAGTATCCAGCGAGGTATAGCATGCTCCAAATCGCTCCCTCGCGAACTCCCACATCAGGAAACACTACGCTTGTGTCCAATGGCTCTTCCACTGTGCCGCTGGGCTCCAGCAGTCGGTAGAGTTTCCCCAATGTTTCCTCGTTGGCATCGCGCACCATGTCGGCGAGCACGCCATTGCCCGAGGTGTTACCCCAGTAAACATCAGCCGCACATTCGTGGTTGAGATAGCTCAGTACACTCCAGGGGTTGTATACGTCCACATTCCCGAATCGATAGCCGTCGTACCACGTGCGGGCCTCATTAAGGCCTTCCGTTTGACTACGGTATGTCGCTAGGGCATCCACTTCCGACTGAGTGAATCCGTAGCGCTCGTCTGAGGCGACATTCAGAGACGTGTCCACGCGAAGATTGTTTAAATCCGAGAAGATGGACTCCTTCGAAATGCGCTGTACCCCGGTGAGCACCGCAACGGCCAGAGCGTTATTATCCTTAAGGGCACCGGTGAGCCAGCCTTTAAGGAAAGCTACCACCTCGTCGTAGTAGCCGTAGGTGTAGCCAGCCATGACCGGCGCATCATACTCGTCGATGAGCACGACTACCTGCCTGTTGTGATGCTTTTGCAGTAGCTGAGTGAGGAAGAGAAGCGACGCGGCATAATCGGCATCGCTAGCTTTCCCCGCAACAATACGACCGAAGCGCTCTTTCTCAGTATCGTTTAATGCATTGCTGTTAAGCAGATAGCCATGGCGCCCGTACTCCATGGATAACGCCGCCTTCACGACGCCGTACCCAAGATCCCAATCGGCCTTCTTTACATCATTGAACGAGAAGCGCACTACCGGATAGGCACCGCAGTGTTCACGAAAGCGCCCGTCTTCGGCATCCCATATGGCAAGTCCCTCGAAAAGGGGGCGCGGATCGGCCGCATTTGGGCTGCCCAGCACGGGGGCTTCCAAGAAGGTTTGAAGCATGTCGAGGTTGAGCGACTTACCGAATCGGCGCGGGCGGCAGTACAAATTTGAGGTTCCCGGCATGCGAAGCACGTCGGCTATGAGCAGTGATTTGTCAATGAACACGTAGTTTTCCATCACCATGCGGAAGTTGCTCACCCCGATGGGCAGCGCCTTGCGTCCCGCCAGGTCTGACAAGCGTACACTGCCCACCCGGTAGATGCCGTTCTCGTAAGTTGCTGTTGTGTCTGCCATGAGCAATTACCTCCACGCGTCAAGTCGCTCGCAAACGCGATTGCGCCCCGTCCCAGGGCAATCCCATCATACCAGAGCATACGCACTCCGAAGCGTTTGCACGTTTGAAGGGGAGCGTGTGACAACAGGGCATTTCGTGGAGAATCGCCTCCCTGATGCTACCCACATTACCACGTATTCGCCAAGAATTGCAGTCTTGAACCGCGCCCTCCTTCGCGGTATTAGGCATTGTCTGCGATTTGAAAGGGGTGTTGCGCATGGATGCAAACATATGGCTCACCACGAGAATGCTTGTCGGAACAGAAGGCGAGCGCGCAAGGTCCGTCTAAGCCTACTTCCCCTGGGAGATGAAGAAGCCTTTTGCCACCAGCAAGGCGAAGCAGACGATGCCTGCATACGGCTGCCTGGAAGCGATGAATACCGCGACGCCCGCGATCGAGAGGATCATGCCCGCAGCAAGCAGACCCTTGGCCCACGCCGTCTTGTCGAGGTTGGCCGCAATCAACTCGAGCGCACCTTCCAGAACCGTGGCGCAGATAAGCACCGCGAACACGGCCTTCAGCCAGGGGCTGATGCTGGTTAGATCCGCCAGTGCCACTGCGGCGTCGGAGTCCGCGCCGTTGCCGAAGACGGGTACGAATAGAAGCACAACAAGCAGCACGTCGAGCACGCCGCAAATAAGGGAGCGGTACCTGCCGGCAAGCTCCCTCTTGTCCTCGTCTGCTGCCGCGACGAGCTCGTCTGGGCATACGAGCTCGTCTATGGACACGGAGAAGAACTGGGATAACTCCTTGAGCGAGTTGATGCTCGGGTAGCCCCTGCCCGACTCCCACTTCGACACCGCCGTTCGGGAGACGTAAAGGGCCCGTGCGAGCTCCTCCTGTGTGAGAGACTGTGCCCGTCTCAGTTCCTGCAGCTTCTCGCAAAACTCCATCCTCGTCCCTCCGTGTCAGGCTTTGTCCCTCTGTGGTTTGCGAACGTGACGGCCGACAAGTACATCACGAACAGCCCGGCCGCCAAAAGAGCCGCCCCGACGATGTCCGTCGCCCAGTGTACGCCCGACACCAGCCGTCCGAGCACCATGAGTACCGAGAACGCGGCCACGAACGCCGTTGTGGCACTCCTGAGAACGGGACTCTTCGCTCTGCGGTCGACCTGGTACTTCAGCGTCGGCATGACGCTTAAGACCAGGAGTGTCGTAGAAGAAGGATACGACGCTTCCATCATCCCGTCTATGGGCACGGGGCGGTAATTGATCGGGATCATTTCGAAGATCAGGTACCCGAAGATAACGAAAAGGTAATAGGCGCCCAGCAGAAGGAGGTCCGTGTCCACCTGAAGTAGGCTCCTTCTCCTGACCAGCTGCGCAGCGCCCAATGCGCCGAAACACGCGCATATCGCGATGGGCACCAGGCCGAGCCAGTCCGTGATCAAATAGACCCCCATGTGTACGCCCGTCAGTCCGTGGAACCACACGTTGAACGTCGCGAAGCCGACATCCGTCCCGTTCTGGCCGACGGGACGGATGTCCACGCATTGGATGAGCGCAGTCCACAGCGTGAAGGTGACCAGTAGCCCCAACCCCGCGATCAGTTCTTTTCCTCCTACGTTGCGTTTGCTTGTTGTATTCGACACGTGCACCACTTCCCTTCGTCTCGCTGAGGGAAACGCTGACTGGCGTCGTCGTGCCACGTCTGTGTGAGGCTGGCGGGGTTAATCAGCATTTCCCTTGATGCGAGATCAAAGGTAGGAGGTGCGGGCGGCGTTGGAAAGAGCCGCAACGTCGCATCGACGATACGTTCCGTGTCTCACGCCGTTTTCCAGGAGTTTTGCTCAAATGCCGCAGTTTGCGAGATTCGGCGTCAGCGGCATCTCTGGTGTATGTAGTCTAGCCGCAGGAAACGAAACCGTGCTGGCCGAAGCAGTTTGTGTCACCCCGTTCTTCGTAATCGACGGCCTGATCTGCCTTGCCGTGGGCTGTGCCACCTATCTTCCGAAGTCCATCCGCGCCCTTGATGCGGATACCGGCTCAGACAGAAGGTGAGCGCGCAAGATTCGCCCGAACCTACTTCCCCTGTGACAATAGACGTAACATTTTGTCACACGAGTGACGGTCTCCAATTGCGGACGGTGCGGACGGCACAGCGGCTGGTATCAGAGAGGTAAAGGGAGGGATTCCATAACAAAATGGACGGTGTTCGGTTGGTTAAACTGTTGCACAATAGTCGGAGTCGATAGATTACCTATAGGTAAGATATAGCGGATTTCAAACAATATCTTACGCATAGGTATGATACTATGAACTCGACGAATTACCATACCTATATGTAAGAATCGGGCTCACATGAACATAAGTCGCGACCAGATATTGGCGCAGGGTACGCACGTGACAAAGGTGGCCATCATAGGCGCAGCTCTTCGCCAGCGTCGAAAGAAGTTAGGGTACACGCAGGAAGACGTCGCTGACATGCTGGGGTTCAGTCCACGGCTGGTAGGAGAAATAGAACGCGGCAGAGAGACGGTAGGGATCGGCAAAATCCTGCTCTATGCAACAGCAATGGGTATCGACATTGTCGCGTTCGAGAGGTAGCGCTCATGGCAAACCAAGACCTTATCGTATATCGCGAGTACTGCGGCAGCTTCGAAGAGGTGGGACGCGTGGTGTCTACCGAGGAAGGCGTTGGCTTCTCTTACTCCGACAGCTATCTTCAAAACGAAACCGCTCAGTCGATTTCCCATGTGTTTCCTTTGCGGGAAGGGGCTTTCCCTTCTAGTGAGGCGACATCATTTTTCGAAGGTATATTGCCGGAGGGAAGCATGCGGAAAAGCCTGAGTCGCGCTTTTCACGCCAATATCGGCGACATACACTCTTTTCTGGAGCACTTGAACAACGAATCTGCTGGTGCGTTGGTATTCAAGACCGACGGGGAACCACCAAGTGCAAATCGCGGATATCTTCCTCTGGATGAGGGTGATCTTGGGCGTTTTACGGAACACCCGCGAGAATTTGCGCCGCGCGCCGCACACCGTTCAAGGCTGTCTTTGGCGGGAGCTCAGATGAAGGTAGGCCTCTTCTTTGATGACGCGCAAAACAGCTGGTTTTATCCGGAAGGATCAGCTCCTTCAAGCCATATTGTCAAAGCATGCGACGGTAGTTTCCCTCACCAAACAATCAACGAAGCTATTTGTATGAAAGTTGTCTCGCTGCTTGGCTTCGAGGCGGCATCATGTCGTCTTGTCCCTATTGCCGGCCGCGATCCCCTTATCGCCGTCAAGCGATTCGATCGCTACGATGTCGGCGACATCTTCTTGCATCGTCGACATCAGGAGGATTTCTTCCAAGCTTTGCCGCATTTCTATGACAAATACGAACCCACCGATGGAAACTATGCTAACCATTGCGCGAGACTCATCAGCGAGGAAAGTCGGAATCCATTTGGCGATAGAAGGCTGCTTTTCTCGCGCCTGCTGCTTGACTGGGCTTTGGGAAATGCTGACAACCATTTGAAAAACCACTCGATGCTTTGGAGCGAGGATTGGTCGTCGCGAGAGGTGTCGCCGCTGTACGACATTACCTGCACAACAATCTACCCTGAGGTAGATAGAGAGATGGGGGTTTCGTTCGGACGTTCTCGCCGTATAGACAAAGTAACACGTGACGACGTTTTGACGACTGCCCGGTCTTGTGGAGTTGGCGAAAAGTTCGCCAACAACGAGCTTAATGAGCTTTTGGAGACATTTCCCGATGCCTTAAAAAAAGCCACCGACCTTGTTTGTAAAGATGGTTTTCTGGCGGCTCAGAGCGTGGGAGAAAACATTGGGGAAAGCTTCAAAGAGCGACGGGAACTCCTTTGCCGTGATTGATAGAGGATGCGAATAGCGTGTGCGCATTACGACAATGTTGCTGGTGAGACTGCTGTAATTGTTGTAACCGCCGCCACGCCTTTCCTTGAAAAGGCCAAGTCCCACAGGCGCGCCGAGGTGCCTGATGCTACTCACTCCGACCTGGGGAAAATGCGAAAGAATGCCCCCGACCCTACTGTCACCTATTGTCACCCTGTATCAGGCATGGCGCAAGCACCTGACTCTACAACCACTGCAAAGGATTTCGTGGAGAATCGCTCTCTGATACCGCCTACATTACCATTTTTATGCCTGAAATTGCAGTCTTGAACTGTGCATCCCTTCGCGGTATTAAGCATTGTCAGCGATTTGAAAGGGATGGTGTGCATGGACGCAAACGCATGGCTTTCGGCACCGGCGCGGACACGGGCGAATTCGATGCTTGCCGAGGTGAACGGGCGGCTGGCCGCAGGAGGGCTGTCCATCTCCTGCGAAGACGCCCGGATGCTTGCAGAGCGCAGAGACGAAGCGCTGAGAGAGACCGGACGGGTGGAGTTTGGGGTTCCCGCGATCGCGATCGTGACGGAGGCCGTGGCTACGTCGCCCTGCCTTTTTCAAGATGGTCTTGCCCGCGACCTGGCCGATCTACAGGACGCGTTCTATGCCATACGCGACGAGCTGCCGGCCGACGTGCCCGACACGGAGATTGCCGAAGCCATGCGCGGCTGCCTGGACGCATGGGGCGATGTCGCCACAGTCACTTCGATGCCATCAGATGAGATCATGCGCTTTTCCGCTGAATACGTGCGAGTGGCCGAAGCGGAGAACTATGAGACGTACCGCATAACAGACGACGAGGGACACATATACACGTTCGACCCCGTCAAGTGGGACTATGACGAACAGGCCGACGGATGGAACGGAGAGGGATGGGCCGATGATTGGGACGATTAGCGGAAATGGGCTAGAACAGAGCCAGCGCATCCCCGACATCGGCAGGGCGTCGGAGGGCTTCGCCCACCTTATGGCGCACGTTGTCGACCTGTACTGCGCGGGCGGATGTTCGAGCATATCTGCCCACGAAGCGCACGAGCTGGCAGCGTCAGTGGCCTACGTGCTTGGTGTCGCCGACGCCACACCTGATGAGGCCGCTCGCATCCTTGACGTGGACGACCCTGTCGCGCTGTGGCGCGAAGCCATCCAAGATCTGGAAAGACGCACCAATGACGCACTGGCTCTCTGGCGCGAGGCGGTGGCGACCATGCCGCCCATTCGCAACGTCGCACTTCGCGATACCCTGGCAAGCCTGGGCAATATAAAGAAACGCTACAATGTGTACTTCGCCGCGCACGAGGTCCCTTGTGACATCGACTACCAGTTGAGTGTGCCTGTAGACCAAAGCCTCTTGGGACTCGACTACGTTGAAGTGTGGCTGGCGCAGCTCCTTGCCGAGACGCGCTGGATCGCACAATTCGATACGGCCAGCTGCGTGACTGTACTTGAGCGCGTCTGTCCTGACTATCGCGGCCTGCACGTAAATCTCTACGACCTGCTGCTTCCTCAGGAAGACAAACTCACCCGGGTAGGGGGTCCTGCTCTATTGACAGTCGAAATGTGTTGGGACTACGTCGTGGGATAGGTTGGCTTGAAGGAGATCATCATGACCGAAAACAAAAGCGTTTCGCCCGCGTCACACGTCGGCCGTCCTGCCCCTGTGAGTGCCGCCGGCCTGCCGTTACCGAAACGCTGGCTTGCGACCATCGCTTTCATCTGGGCCGGTCAGGCGATGTCGATGTTGACGAGCGGTGCCGCGGGGTACGCCGTGGTGTGGTATGTAACCGAATCGACTGGCAGCGCGCTCGTGCTGGCTTTTATGACCGTATGCGTCTTGCTGCCAACGGGGCTCATCTCGCCGTTTGGTGGGGTGGTGGCCGACCGGCACAACCGCAAGGCTATCATGATCGCCGCCGACGGAGCGGTCGGGCTCATATCGCTTGTCGCTGGTCTGCTCATCCTTGCGGGCGACGTGTCCCTCCCTCTTCTGCTTGCGGTGTGTATCGCCCGCGCAGTCGCCCAGGCCTTCCACTCTCCGGCCATGATGGCGGCCATGCCACTGCTTGTGCCCGACGAGCATCTGCTGCGTATCAACGTGCTCGACCAACTGCTGGTTTCCCTCACGTCCATCGGGGCACCCGCGCTCGGCATATTCCTGTACACCACGCTGGGGTTCTCGTCGGTGATGTTTCTCGATTTCGCAGGCGCGGTGTTCGCCATTCTGGGGCTTGCGCTGGCGAAGGTGCCGACTGTGACCGACAAGGCGGCAAAGCAGCAGCACGTCCTTGCCAATCTGCGCGACGGTTGGCGCGCTGTGACCGCCCATCGCGGGCTCGGGCTGCTCATCGTGATGGTGACCGCGGGCATGATGACCTTCGGGCCGCTTTCGGCCGTGTTCCCGCTCATGACCTACGATCACTTCGGCGGCGACGGCTACGCGGCGTCGCTTACGGAGGCAGCGTTCGGTATCGGTATGTTGGCGGGTTCGGTCGTGCTTATGGTGTGGGGCGGTGGCAAGCGTCTGGCGGCGCTCATCGCGGCGGCGGCCATCGTCGTTGGTCTGGCCACCGCTACATGTGGGCTGTTGCCATCGGACGCGTTCGGCACATTTGTTGTCCTCGTCGCCATCATGGCCGTGGCGTGTGCCTGGTTCAACGGGCCCCTTATGACGCTTGTGCAGCGTACGGTTACAGAAGAAAAGCTCGGACGTGCCATGGGGCTCATCACTGCGGCCCTCGGGCTGGCCACGCCAGTGGGCGTGGCGCTCGGCGGCGTGCTGGCCGAAGCAGTTGGTGTTGCCCCGTTCTTCATAATCGACGGCCTGATCTGCCTTGTCGTGGGCTGCGTCACCTATCTTCCGAAGGCCATCCGAGCTCTTGATGAGGATACCGGCTCAGGCAGAAGGTGAGCGCGCAAGATTCGCCCGAACCTACTTCCCCTGCGACAATAGGGTCAGGGTATTTTGTGTGTTGGGATTGTAACTGAATCCCACTTGCAAAGGTGCAAGTAGACGGCTTGTTTTTGGGTTGGGGTGTCTGCCTGCATCCTTTCGGTAAAGAAAGAGTCAAGAATCGTGCCCGCGCGACGCTGCGCAACCGCCGCACCCAGCAGCTGGTGACGACCGTGGCTCTGCACGGCCTTCTGGTGGGAACAAAGGCGGACCCCGCCACCCGGGAGACCTTCATCTTGGCGAAATGCTCCACGTCCACGGATAGCGCCAGGAACGCTTTGACCTGAGCAAGATGCGCGTGTTCCTTTCCGACGTGCTCTTTGACAGGGAGAAGAGCGGGGGCGAGACTATCTCCATCCCCTTCGGCAAATCTGATTGCGGAGAACGCGTCGCAACAGCAGGGCCAAGAGCAACAGGAGGCGCAGGTGAGCCTCGATTCGCAAAGCGAGTATCCAGACGCCAAGGCATTCAGCATTACGAACCTGTGGTACATGAAGAAATGGTATCGGTTCGATGCCAGCGGATTTGAGAACGAATTACTCCAACAGCTTGTAGGAGAATTAGAAGCCGTGATTCCTGCCAGCTCGAACAAGTTGGCAGCGCGGGAACTGGGCAAGAAAAGCGCGTCTGCTGAGGTGCGTGCGGACTAATGTAAAATCGGCTGAGTAACAAAGCGTTTCCATGCGCCATTACATTAGTTTCCATCCAACATCTACTGATATTCGCAGGTCATGAGCTTGTCCAGTAATGGAGGTGCTCTCTCCTCCATTAGTTTGTCCTGTGGGCTCTTGGAGAGAACCGAAATGGGGACTTTACCAACTAATGTAAATGGGCGTAAAATTACATTAGTTTTGAAATGGAATTACATTAGTTGGGAGTGTCATGATGCGACAGCTGAGCGAGATGCCTTTCCTGGTTCTGCGTCTCATCGGAGACGTTGAAACGGAGGTCGTCGAGTACAAGACCGCGAAGCAGAACTACGACTTCGAGGATATCGGGAAGTACTTCTCGGCGCTCAGCAACGAGGCGAACCTTCGCGGCACGGAATGCGGGTGGCTCCTCTTCGGCATCACGAACGACCGAAAGATCAATGGCACCGCCTACCGTAAGGAGGCGAGGATGCCTAGCGTCGGGCTGCACCGCCTCAAGCGCGAGATTGCAAAGTTCACCAACGAGGGCATGACCTTCGAGGAGATATACGAGTTCGAGATGGAGGGGAAGCGCATCGTCGCCTTCCAGATTCCCGCGGGAACCTTCGCAACGCCGACCACCTGGCATGGCATTCCTTGGTCGCGCGAGAACGAGTCACTCGCCGAGATGCCCAAGTTCAAGCTAGAGGCCATCTACGGGCAGAGCCGTCCTGACTGGTCGCGGCAGCTCGCGTTCGAGGCGAACCTTGATGACCTCGACCCTGATGCGGTGTCGTTCGCCTGCAAGAAGTATGTGGAGAAGTTCGAGGAGAATCAGCCAGCCGTCCGCGACCTGGACGAGGTCTCCATCCTGAGCAAGATGGGGCTCATCATCCATGGGCATGTGACGAACGCTGCACTCGTTCTTCTGGGCAAGTCGGAGTCGAGCGTGTTTCTGGGTGGCATAGAACCCCGCATCACCTGGACGCTCTACGCGAGCGACGGCTCCACAATTGCATACGAGCACTTCGAGCCACCTTTCATCATGCAGGTCGACTGCGTGCTCGGCAAGATTAGAAACGAGAAGTACCGCTTCTTCGACCGCGAGGACACGCTGTTCCCAACTGAGGCGTACCGCTATAGTCCTGAGGTCATCCGCGAGCTTTTACACAACGCGATAGCGCATCAGGATTTCCGGATGTCGGGCAAGATTAACGTGCTGGAGTATGAGGATAGACTCGTGTTCAAGAACGAGGGCACGTTCATTCCTGAGACCATAGAGGCGGCACTCGAGAGCGGCTATAAGCCTCCCTACTACCGCAATCCGCTGCTTTCGAGTGCGATGAACAAGACGGGGATGATGGACCGTAACGCCATCGGTATCCGCAACGTCTTCGACATCCAGCGCGGCCGCCTGTTGCCCATGCCCACCTACGATCTCACCAAGCCGGCTCGCGTGTCGGTGACGCTCTACGGGACCGTGCTGAACGAGGACTACTCCCGACTGCTCGCCAAAGACCCCAACCTGGACCTCGTCACGGTTCTTCTGCTCGACCTGGTGCAGAAGGGGATTCCTATCACTAAGGACCAGTCGCGGCTGCTGCATGAGAGCAAGCTCGTGAGGGGACGTTACCCGAAGCTCACGATATCGGCTGAGGTGGCTGCGGCAACCGGCACACACGGCGACTATGTGAGGACCAAGGGGCTGGACAACAGCGTGTTCAAGGAGCTAATACTGGAGCTGCTGCGAGTGCGTCCGTGCTCGCGTGCGGAGATCATCGCCGAGCTCGACCACGCGCTGCCGGCTGACCTCACAGCCAAGCAGAAGGGTGACCACGTGAGCTATCTGCTCCAGTCGCTGCGCAAGGCGGGCCGGATCACGAACACGGGGAGCACGTCGGCTGCCGAGTGGCGCATCGCCGACTAGCAGTAAGGACTGTAGAAGCTTTTGCCGCCTGCGTTGGTTGATGGATCATGGCGCACCGACAAACCGTAGTCAATGACGAACGCTAACACGCCCACCACGCCGAATTTCTGCCAGATTGTCACCGAACTCCCGTCGATCCCCGCCGAACCATTTCTCAATTCGTCTTCAATTCGTGAAATCGCGATGGCGAGGGAAGTTCGGGCTTGTGTGACGCGCTTGCGTTGTACAATTTACGCCCATGGGAAGATTGATTGCACAAATAATGAAATTCGGCGTGGTGGGCGTGTTAGCGTTCGTCATTGACTACGGTTTGTTGGTGCTGCTCACCGAGCTTTTCGGCATACCGTATTTGGTGTCGGCTACTATTTCGTTTACGGTGTCGGTAGTGTTCAATTATCTGGCGTCCATGCGCTACGTGTTCTCACACAAGCAAGGTATGAGCCGCCGTCGCGAGTTTATTATCTTCGTGGTGCTGTCGGTTGCGGGCCTTCTTATTAACAATGCGTGCCTGTGGGCGGGAACTGACCTTTTGGGCATCGATTATCGCATTACTAAGTTCGCGGCTACTGCGGTGGTTATGGTATGGAATTTCGTCACGCGGAAGAAGTTTTTAGACGGCGGGAAGTAGCGGCGTACAATGGCGCACAGATTCCCGTTGAGCAGCGCGATCCGTCAGAGGTGGAACCGTCGAACGGGGGAGTGAAGGCGCTCGGCGGGCAGAGGGGTTAGGAGCTTCATCATGCGCATCATCTACCGCGAAGATCAAGAGGCGCGCGAACACGTTGTGCTTGACCCGGCGGCGATGTTCGCGGACAAATCGGAGGGGCGCGACCGATCAACTGAACCCGACATCTTGCGCAACGATTTCCAGCGCGATCGCGACAAGATTTTGCATACGAAGTCGTTTCGGCGGTTGTCGCACAAGACACAGGTGTTTCTTGCGGCCGAGGGCGACCACTTCCGCACGCGGCTTACACACACGCTGGAAGTGGCGCAGATTGCCCGCACCATTGCCCGCGCGCTGGGATTAAACGAGGATCTAACCGAGGCTATTTCGCTCGGTCACGACTTAGGGCACACGCCGTTCGGACATACCGGCGAGGAAGCGCTTGCTCGCTCAATCGCGCGACATCGGGGAATGTCACCCGACGACCCTCGTGTGCATCTGCTCTACCAACACAACGTGCAGAGCCTGCGCGTTGTTGAGGTTATCGAGAACGGTGGCAAGGGGCTCAACCTCACGCCCGAGGTGCGCGATGGTATTGTGAACCACACAGGCGACTTGCGTGCCGAGAGCATGGAAGGCCGCATTGTTGCTACGGCCGACCGCATTGCGTATGTGAACCACGACATTGACGACGCTATTCGCGCTGGCATCTTGTGCGAGAGCGATTTACCTGCATCTACGCATCGTGTGCTCGGACCTGATCATTCCTCGCGCATTGAACGGTTGGTGTTCGACATGGTGTCAACTTCGGCGGATGCGGGCGAGATTGCCATGAGTCCTGCGGTATGGGACGCGATGATGGAGCTGAGGCGTTTCCTGTTCGAACGCGTGTATTACGCGCCGGTGGTGGTGGCCGAGGTGGGCAAGGCAACCCGGCTCATCGACTGTTTGTTTGACTATTACGTTTCTCATATGGATGACGTTCCCGAGGAATACCGAGCCATATCTGGAGGCGATGATTTGCGTGCGGTGACAGACTACATTGCTGGCATGACCGACCGTTACGCGAAAACCCAGTTCCATAGCTTGTTCTCGCCCTCATCCATTGGGTTTTAGGGATAGCTGCCTGTAAGGTCGTCTCGGGTTTTGTGCGGGTGCGACAACACCCGCACGCCAGCAGTCGGCTTGTAACCGGCTTGTAACCGGCGTTTCCGTGGGGTTGTTCTACGCGGGATCAAATATCTTGCTCACATGCTCAAAACCGCTATAATCGGGGGCTGTGATTTCTCGCGATGACATACGACAGTCGTTTCAGGCGGCGTTTCCTATCATGTTGGGGTACGTCGCTATTGGCATACCCTGTGGCATCTTAAGCAACTCTATTGGTATGAACGCCCTGCAGGTGTTTGTCATGTCGATCGTGTTCTACTCGGGCGCCGGCCAGTTCATGATTCCTAACATGTGGATTGCCGGTGCTCCCATGGCTTCCATCATCGCCAGCGTGTCGTTGGTGAACACGCGTCAAATGCTGTATTCCGCAGCCTTCGCGCCGGTGTGTCGAACGGCGAATAAGCTGCTGTCGTTCATGTTTGCAGCGTCGGTAACCGACGAGAGCTACGGCGTGAATGTGATCAAGTTTGAGGAAGGCGGCTGGACGGTGGCGCGAGCCACAATGGTGAACGCCTTCTCCAATAGCTCATGGACGCTTTCGAATGTGCTGGGCGTGCTGGTGGGCGACGCTATTGGTATCCCGCTTGCTGTGGCCGCCTTCGCTATGACCTCCATTTTCATTTGCCTGCTGCTTGATCAGAAGATGACGCCGTCGAACGTGGTTGCCATCGTGGTGGCGTTCATAGGCGTGTTTGTGTGTAAGTGCGTGGGGCTTTCTGGCCCGGCCATTCTCATTGGTGCGGTTTGTGGTGTGGTGGCGGCCATGGTGTTCGCAACGGTTCGGGGCGAGTCGCTTCACGGTGAGGCTGACGGTAGCAGGGAAGCGGAGGTGAGCTAGATGGAACCAATGGGTTGGACTCAGTTTTTCATCGTGTTCGCCTGCTGTTCGGTGACTATGATCATCTGCCGCGTGGCACCGCTCTTTTTGCTGAAGGGCCGTGCGCTACCTGAACATGTTGAGCGGGCGCTGGGCTTTATCCCACCGGCGGCGTTTGCGGCGCTTGTGGCCAACGACCTGCTGTCGCCGAACATGTTCGATGCGGGCTTGTGGCCAGCGGCTATTCCCTTGCTTGCCGCAGCCGTGGTGGTAGTGGTTGCGAAGCGTACACATTCGCTTCTGTGGTGCGGCATTGCGGGTGTTATCGCGTATGCGCTTCTGATGGCCATTCCGCTGTAGTGCCGGCGAATTGGTAAGATGTGACACGCACCGCATGCCACCGTGCACGTGGGAGCGTGCCGTGTGTTGCGGCTCGAACAAGCTGTCCGTTGCGGCTCGAACAAACCACTCGTCGCGGCCCTGCCAACAAGCCGCCTGTCGAGGCTTTGCAAACAAGCTGCCTGTTGTGGCCCGATACCATATGATCGAAAGTGAGGCGTAGGCGCATGCCGTCGAATCCCGATCAGGATTTCGTCCTGAAAACCATCAAAACTCGCGATGTCCATTTCGTGCGTTTCTGGTTCACCGACGTGCTGGGTGCCATGAAGTCGTTCGCTGTCATACCCAGCGAGATGGAGGATGCGTTTTCGGTAGGAATGGGTTTCGATGGCAGTTGTATCAACGGTTTTTCCGGTATGCAGGAATCCGACATGCTTGCATTTCCCGATGCTTCAACGTTTCAAGTGCTGCCGTGGCGTCCGTCTGATAACGCGGTAGCGCGCATGTTCTGCAGTATTCGCACGCCCGATGGGCGCGCGTTTGAGGGCGACCCGCGCTTCGTACTTAAGCGCATGGTAGACAAGGCAGCTCAGATGGGTTACGTGTTCAACGTTGGACCCGAGGTTGAGTTCTATTACTTCGCGAACGCGAGCGCAACTGCCCCCGAGCCGCTTGATCGCGGTGGCTACTTCGATCTGACCAGCCTCGATTCCGCCAGCGACCTGCGACGTGATACCGTACTTATGCTCGAGCGCATGGGCATTCCTGTGGAATACAGCCACCATGAGGCCGGCCCCAGCCAAAACGAAATCGATTTGCGCTTCACCGACGCGCTGTCCATGGCTGATGCCGTGATGACGTATAAGCTGGTGGTGAAGGAAGTCGCCATGAAGCATGGCGTGTACGCGTCGTTTATGCCTAAGCCGCTTTCCGATGCGCCGGGAAGCGCCATGCACGTTCATCAGAGCTTGTTCGATATGGACGGAAACAATGCCTTCTTCGACGCAAATGATCCGCAAGGTTACGGTCTTTCGGCGCTTGCCAAGCACTACTTGGCAGGTCTTTTGAAGTACGCGCCGGAGTTTTGCCTGGTCACCAACCAGTACGTGAACTCCTACAAGCGCTTGACCGCAGGCGGCAACGCGCCGACGTATCTGTCATGGGGCCGTTCTAACCGTTCGACGCTCGTGCGTGTGCCGGGGTATCGCCCCGGAAATGAGTCGGCGTGTCGCATCGAGTTGCGCAGCCCCGATCCGGCAGCGAACCCTTATCTGGCATTTTCGGTTATGCTGGCGGCGGGCTTGCGCGGTATCGAAGACAAACTTGAACTCGTGTGTCCTGTGGAAGGTCAAGACTTGTTCCGCTACTCGCGTCAGGAACTGCGCGAACAAGGGCTTCGTACGCTGCCCGAGAGCCTGGGCGAGGCAATTGATCTGTTCGCCGCATCCGACCTCATGCGTGAGACACTCGGCGATCACATCCATTCCTACCTAGTCGACACGAAGCGGAAAGAATGGAGCGACTATCAGGGGTTCGTTTCGCAATGGGAGCGCGATCGCTTCCTCGCCGTGTTGTAGGCGGGAGGGAAGGTGCAACCCATGCAACGTAAGACAGTTATTTTTGTGGCGGACAGCCTGGACAACGCACATAAGTTCCAACAGGTGCTTTCGTATTTTGATGTTGATGTGGTGGCGGGCTCGTCGATGCAGTTTAAAAAGCTGCTGGTGCAGCATGCCGGTGCCGATCTGGTTATCTACGAAATGCGTGCCGACGCAAGTGCCGACGTGTCAGGTATCGAACAGGCTATTTTGGAAGATACGCAAGCGGCACTGCTGGTTATTCTATCGGCCGAACAGCTGGTCGATTTCCGTCTTCCGTTGCAGCTGAAGAGCGATTTCGTGGTACGCGGTGCAACGAGTGAGGAATGTACAGCGCGCATTCGGCAGCTTTTGTGGCCGGGCAACGAGTCGTCATCGTCGGACTATATATCTATCGACGGCATGACGGTGAACTTGGCAACCTATCAGGTGTCGGTTGGTGGCGAACCGCTCGACCTTACGTATTTGGAATATGCTCTGCTGTCGTTTTTGGTTACGCATCCGGGTCGCACGTATTCGCGCGATGCGCTGCTTCGCCGCGTGTGGGGTTTTGACTATTACGGCGGGTCGCGCACGGTTGACGTGCACGTGCGCCGCGTTCGAGCGAAGCTTGGCCCCGAGTTGGCACAGCGCTTAGAAACGGTGCGCGGCGTCGGGTATTTGTGGAACGCATAGGGTTATTAAAGCACGATGCGCGCCGCGATGGTGGTAAGCATGCATATACTGAAAGCCGCAAGACGCAAAGCGACGGAGGTTTGTTTTCATGCCTAAAAAAGTGGCTGTCATCGATGGTAATTCTCTCATGCATCGCGCGTTTCATGCGGTGCCGCCTACCATGAACGCTCCCGATGGGCGGCCGACGAACGCTGTGTTCGGCTTTCTGTCAATGCTGCTCAAGTTCGTGGATGTGGCTGCACCCGACGCCATTGTGTGTGCGTTCGATGCTGGGCGTCCGAAGGTTCGTACCGAGGCACTTGCCCAGTACAAGGCGCAACGCCCGCCGATGGATGAGAGTCTGAAAACACAGTTTCCCATCATTGAAGAGCTGCTCGTCGCTATGAATGTGCCGGTTGTGCGCGTGGACGGTTGGGAAGGCGACGATGTGTTGGGAACGATATCGGCTGAAGGTGAGCGGCTCGGCTATCAAACGCTGCTCGTGTCGGGCGACAAGGACGTCTACCAGCTGACGAGTGAACTCACGCGCGTGGTCACCACCAAGAAGGGTATCACCGACATTGCCGTGTATGGTCCCAAAGAGGTGTTCGAGCGCTACGGTGTCACGCCCGAGCAGTTCCCCGACTTCTTAGGATTGATGGGCGACTCATCCGACAACATTCCTGGCGTTCCTGGCATTGGTGCGAAAACTGCTTCCAAATTGCTTTCGCGTTTTGGAAGCCTCGAGGGTATCTACGAGCACATTGACGAGCTGAAGGGTAAGCAGAAAGAGCACCTGGTTGACAACGAGCAGGCGGCATACTTGAGCCGTGAGGTGGCAACTATCGTGCGTGACCTTACCGTCGAATGCGATCTTGAGCAGGCGTCGTTTCCCTCCTTTGATCCCAAGGCGGTGGCAGAGGCCTTTGGTGAGTATCGGTTGAATTCCCACCTGGCGCGCATTCTGAAGCTCGTGGGGCAGGAACCCGTGAAGAAGTCGGCGGAGCTTTCTTGGGAACCTGTAATGCATGGCGAGGATGCATGGGAGTTGCTGCGCGGTGCGTGCGAGGGCGCAGCAACGGTGGGTGTGGCGTTCGCTGAGCCGGAACAGACAACGCTTTTCGGTGGCGAAGTAGTGTTTGCGGTAAACTCGAGTGCTGGCACTGCTGTGTTTGATGGCGACGACGGGCTTCGCGCGTTTGCTGACGTGGTGGGTCGGTGCCGCTTCGCCTCGCTCGATGTGAAGTCTGATCTACACCGCATCTTTCCGGCCGATTCGCTGTCGGAAACACTCATCGGAGAAAAAGAGCTGTTTGACGCCGATTTCTTCGACCTGGGGCTAGCTGCGTATGTGCTCAATTCGTCGCAGTCGGCTTATTCGCTCGATGCGCTGCTGGAAGAATACGCGGGTGGTTGCATACCCGAGGCGAAAACTGATGCCGATCGAGCCGTCTTGGCGGCCGCGGCGTCGCGAACGCTAGTTGACCCGCTTGTCAGCGTGCTTCGCCGTGATGGCAGCCTTTCGACGTATACCGATATCGACCTGCCGTTGGTACCCGTGCTCGCTTATATGGAGCGCACGGGGGCCGCTATCGACACGGATCGTTTGGCTGAGCTTGGTCGCTCGACGGGCGAAGAACTCGAATCGCTGCGGACGACTATTCATCAGGCGGCGGGCGAGGAATTCAATATCGATTCACCTAAACAGCTTGGGCATGTGCTGTTCGACGTACTGGGTCTTCCCGCCAAGAAGAAGACGAACCGGGGGTATTCAACCGACGCCAGTGTGCTCAAGGAGCTCGTTTCGGTGCATGAGCTGCCCGCGCTGGTGCTGCGCTATCGCGAGCTGGCAAAGATCAAGTCGACCTACATCGATGCGCTGCCGGCTATGCGGGCAAGTGATGGGCGCGTGCACACGTCGTTCAACGAGACGGTTACAGCGACGGGCCGCTTGTCGTCGTCGAACCCGAACCTACAAAATATTCCTGTGCGCACCGACTTCGGACGTCAGATTCGCGAGTGTTTCGTGCCGCTTGAGCAGGGCAGTCTGTTCTTATCGGCTGACTACTCGCAGATCGAGCTGCGGTTACTTGCACACCTGTCGGCCGACGAGCACCTGGTGGCCGCGTTCAATTCAGGTGAGGACTTCCATGCCAGCACCGCCGCGCGTGTGTTTGGGCTGCCGGTTGATCAGGTGACACCAACGCTGCGAAGCCGCGCGAAGGCCGTAAACTTCGGCATTGTGTATGGTCAGCAGGCGTATGGCCTCTCACAAAGCTTGGATATTCCCTTTGGCGAAGCGAAGAACATGATCGATCGCTATTTCGAGGCGTATCCGGGCGTGCGCGCTTATTTGGATGAAACCGTGAATCAGGCGAAGGAGAATGGTTACGCCGAAACGATGTTCGGTCGCAAGCGACACATTCCCGAACTGCGCGCGAGCAACGCCACGCAGCGCGGGTTCGGTGAGCGTACAGCCATGAACCATCCTATGCAGGGAAGTGCAGCCGATATCATAAAGCTAGCTATGTTGGAAGTGGCCCGTCGCTTGCGCGAAGAAGGCTTCCGCGCAAAGCTACTGCTGCAAGTACACGACGAACTGGACTTCAGCGTGCCAGCTGACGAGGTAGATGCCTTGACTCGCATGGTCACTGACGTCATGCAAAACGTCGTTTCGCTGCGCGTGCCCCTGGTGGTAGACGTATCAGCTGGCACCACCTGGGCCGAAGCCCACTAGCGGCACGAGTGGTACGAGCAGACGTAGGCGAACTTTTTTCATGTTTGGCGAAGATTTACTTTCGTATGTGGCGATTTGTAGTGATTTGTAGTAGGAAAAAACCATAAGTTTCTCTTTTGTGGGCGGGGGTTTTCTGGTACCATGCAAACGTTGCGCCCAAATGGGCACAGCGTAGGAAGAGCGCGATGATACACGCGGACCGTGCAAACCGCTTTGGCAACATGCTACGGACACGTTGACAAGTTATCGCCATGCGACTTTTCATACAAGGAGAAAACATGTACGCAATCGTGAAAACGGGCGGCAAGCAGTATAAGGTTGCCGCAGGCGACAGGATCAACATCGAGAAGATCGATGCTGAGGTTGGCGCCACAATCGAGCTCGAGGCAATTTGCATTGTTGACGGCGACAAGGTTGAAGTTGACCCCGCCAAGGCTGCGCAGACGAAGGTGACCGCGGTCATCATCGAGCAGTTCAAGGGTGACAAGCAGCTGATCTTCAAGTTCAAGAAGCGCAAGAACTACAAGAAGCTGCGCGGTCATCGCCAGCGTCTGACCCGTGTTGAGATCGAATCTGTCGGTGCTGATAAGGCCCCTAAGAAGGCCGCAGCGAAGAAGGCTGAGGTTTCCGCTGAGGAACCTGCAGCCGCCGATGCCGAGTAAGCGAAGGAGGGATAGTCATGGCACATAAGAAAGGTCTTGGCTCTACTCGAAACGGTCGCGATTCCCATTCGAAGCGACTTGGCGTGAAGATGTTTGCCGGTCAGAAGGTGCGCACCGGCAATGTTATCGTCCGCCAGCGCGGCACGCACATCCATCCGGGCGAGAACGTCGGCCGTGGTGGCGACGACACGCTGTTCGCTCTGTGCGATGGTACGCTCGAGTTCACGCGCGGGCAGAAGCGCCGTGTTCACGTGCGTCCCGAAGTTGAGGCCGAGGCGTAAACTCGTCTTCAACGATATCGTATGATTTCGAGTGCCCCCTGCGCATCAGGGGGCACTTTGCATAGTGCGCCGAGTGCGGGTGTCTGTGCCTGATGTGCAAATGAAGCGTTTGAGCCAATGATCTAAAGAAGGGTGTTTGCATGTTCGTAGACAAGGTTCGGATATTCGTGAAGGGCGGCGACGGCGGTGCGGGCTGCATGTCATTTCGTCGCGAGGCTCATGTGCCGAAGGGAGGGCCTGACGGCGGCGATGGAGGACATGGCGGTAACGTGGTGGTAAAGGCCGATGCCAGCTTGTCGTCGCTGATCGACTACCGTTTCAAGCATCATTTTAAGGCGCAGCGTGGCGTGCATGGCAAGGGTAGCCGCATGCATGGTGCCACAGGTGATGATTTGGTGTTGAAGGTGCCGGTGGGTACCATCGTGCGCGAGTACTTCGAAGAAACGAAGGAAACCGGCGAGACGATCGCTGATCTCACGCGCGACGGCGAGAGCGTGATCGTGGCTGATGGTGGTATGGGCGGCCGAGGCAACATCCACTTCGTCACCTCGACACGCCGCGCGCCGGCATTCGCCGAGCTGGGCGAGCCTGCCCAGGAACGCTGGATTGAGTTTGAGATGAAACTCATGGCCGACGCAGCGCTGGTGGGTATGCCTTCAGCTGGCAAGTCGTCGCTTATCGCGCGCATCAGTGCTGCTCGTCCGAAGATCGCCGACTACCCTTTCACCACGCTCGTGCCGAACTTAGGCGTGGCGACGAGCGGCGACTACAGCTTTGTAGTAGCCGACGTTCCGGGCCTAATCGAAGGCGCGCATGAAGGCCGTGGGCTGGGGCATGAGTTTCTTCGGCATATCGAGCGCACGGCGCTTATCGTGCACATTGTAGACTTAACGGGCGACTGGGAAGGGCGCGACCCGCTCGAAGACTATCGTGTTATCAACAATGAATTGGCGCTGTATGCCGATGAATTGGCAGCTCGGCCGCGCATTGTTGTGGCGAACAAAATTGACGCTGCGCATGACGATGTAGTTGTGGCCAAGTTGGCCGATATGGTGCTGGCCGATTCTATTGCGGCTGCTGGTGGTGATGAGTTCGCGCCAAGCCCGATCGACCCGAAGCTCTATCGTATCAGCGCGCTTACTGGCGAAGGGGTGGAGAGCCTGAAAGCTGCCATTGCGCACAAGGTTCGCGAGCTTCGCGAGGCGGCCCGCGATGCGGTGGCGAGTGAGGCGAGCTATGACCAGGTATGGGAGCATCGTCGCGCAGCAAAAGACAAGACACTTTCTGTCGAGATGCTCAGCGATGGTGTTTACCGCGTGTCGGGTCCGCAGGTGGAGCGGATGGTTGTGCAGACCGATTGGGAAAACGAGGAAGCTGTCGCCTTCTTCCAGCACCGTTTCAAGCGTTTGGGTGTTGATAAGGAGCTTGAGCGCGCCGGTGCTGTCGATGGTGACGAGATACGCATTCTCGGGTACGCATTCAACTTCGAGTCGGCCCGCATGGCAAACGACGACTACGAGGAGCTTGATCTGTAATGGGTGGCTGTGAGCAAGCGGTTGCGCGGCCGACTGATTGTGAAGGTATCGGTTCGTGTTCGCAAGGTGGCGATGTTCGTCGTCGGCGTCTCGTCGTGAAAATAGGGTCCTCGACGCTAACTACGTCGGAAAGTAAGGTTGACTACGCATTTCTGTCGTCAGTTGCCGATCAGATTTCCCGCGTTCGCGAGGCGGGGTGGGATCCGGTTATCGTTACGTCGGCAGCTATTGCGTGCGGGCTTGAAGCCATGGGCATTGAGGTGCGGCCGAAGGACATGCCCAGCCTTCAGGCGGCTGCGTCGGTTGGTGCAAGCGTGCTTTCGTCTGCGTACTCCCGCGCGTTTTCCGCATACAGTGTAGGAACGTCGCTTGTGCTGCTCACGCGGCGCGATACAGCCGATCGCACGGCCTACCTGCACGCGCGCGACACCTTCAACCGGCTGTTGGAGCTTGGTGTGGTTCCTATTGTGAACGAGAATGACACGGTGTCGGTTGAACAAATTCGCTTTGGCGACAACGACACGTTGGCGGCTTTGGTGGCGTGTCTTATCGATGCTGATCTGATGGTTATTATGTCCGACATCGACGGACTCTATGATGCGAATCCCCACACGTGTCCCACGGCGCGTCTGATCGAGCAGGTTGGCGCCATCACGCCCGACATCATGTCGGTTGCAGGAGGCGTGGGGTCGTCGGTAGGGTCAGGTGGCATGGTTACCAAAATCAAGGCCGCGCGTGTGCTTACGGTGGCGGGCATCCCCATGGTCATCTGCCATGGGCGCACGCCCGACTGCATTGTGGACGCTGCCGCAGGTAAGCGCATCGGTACGCGGTTCACGGCGGAGAAAAAGCCGCATGAGGTTACGGCGAAAAAGCTCTGGATCGCGCTCGCCGATTCTCCACGAGGGTCGCTTATGGTGGATGCGGGCGCAAAAGCGGCGCTCATTGACAAGGGTAGCTCGTTGCTTGTCGTTGGTGTGTGTGGTATGGAAGGGCGCTTCTTGGAAGGCGACATTGTGGACATAAAGGACACGACCGGGCACGTGTTTGCCCGCGGTCGTGTGCGTGCCGATGCCGACCTGGTTGATCTTGCTGTTGGGAGAGCTCGCGCACAGCTGCGTGCGAACGCCATTCTGGCACAGTTGGCCGATCGCGAGCTCGTACACCGCGACGAGCTGGTAGTGTTTGAGTAACTATCAAAGGCTCTCGCTGACGTAGTAGGAAACCTGTGAGTTTGACATTTGATAGATCTGGAAACCGGCGCAGCCGAAAGGGGGCAACATGGGTGTTGAGGAAGAGGTGCGCGCGTTAGCGCTGCGGGCGCGCGACGCAAGCGTGGCACTGGCCGCTGCGAGTGGTCAGGCGCGCAACAATGCCCTTTCCGCGATGGCTTCGGCGTTGCGAGAGCATGTGGCAGACGTTGTTGCGGCAAACGAGCGCGACATGGAAGCTGCTCGTAAGGTGGGCACGTCTGAGGCGATTCTCGACCGGTTGATGCTCGATGCGGCGCGCGTGGATGCCATGGCGTGTGCGCTTGAGGAATTGCGCGAGCTTGAAGATCCGCTTGCGTGTGTGCAGGCGCAGCGTACGCTATACAACGGCATTGAGCTTACGCGCGTGAGCGTGCCACTTGGCGTGGTTGCCGTGGTCTACGAGGCACGGCCGAACGTGACGGCCGATGCGGCAGGTATTTGCGTGAAGTCCGGTAATGCGGTCGTGCTGCGCGGCGGCAGCTTGGCGGCGCATTCGAATGAGGCTATCGCACGGGTGCTGTCTGAAGCGGCGGCAAGCGTTGGTTTGCCAGCCGATGTTGTTTGCGCTATCACTACTACCGACCGCGCAGCGACTGACGCACTTATGCAGCTCCACGGCATAGTCGACGTGCTTATTCCACGTGGAGGGGCGGGGCTTATCCGCCACTGCGTGGAATGCTCGAAGGTGCCGGTCATCGAAACGGGTACAGGCAACTGCCATGTGTATGTGCACGAATCTGCCAATCTTAACAGGGCGCGTGATATCGTGGTGAACGCGAAGTGCCGCCGTTTCGGTGTGTGCAACGCCGCTGAAACGCTGCTCGTAGATACGTCAGTTGCACATGAGTTTTTGCCAGATGTGCTTGCGGCGCTCGCCGAGCGCGGTGTGCTCGTGCATGGTGATGAGACGGCATGCGCCTGCGCGTTGGCGGCGGGCAACAACGTGCGCTGCGTGAGCGCATCCGAGGACGACTGGGCTACCGAGTATCTAGCACCTGAAATCGCGGTGAAGTGCGTTTGTGGTGTCGATGAGGCCATCGCACACGTGAATCGCTACGGCACGAAGCATTCCGAAGCCATTGTTGCAGATGAAGCGTCTGCAGCGGGTGTGGCGGCCATTGAGGCGTTTCTGGCACGGGTTGACGCGGCAGCGGTGTATGCGAATGCGTCGACGGCGTTTACCGATGGTGGGCAGTTCGGTTTGGGAGCTGAGATCGGCATTTCCACGCAGAAGCTGCATGCGCGCGGGCCGTTTGCGCTTGATGCGCTCACCTCATACAAGTACGTGCTGCGCGGCAACGGACAGGTGCGCGCATAGTGGATACCCTCTTTGATGGTGTGGCCGACGTTGTGGTGAGCCAGCGCTTCGAGCGATTAGGGGCCGATGGTGCACCACGGCGTTTAGGCATCATGGGTGGTACGTTTGATCCTGTTCATGTGGGGCACGTGGCGTGTGCTGATGAAGTGCGCCGCATCTGCAGGCTCGATGCCGTACTGCTTGTTCCTGCGGGTGTGTCGGTGTTCAAGAAGGGCCGCGATGTTGCGCTAGCTGCGCACCGCTTGAACATGTGCCGCTTGGCCGTTGCCGCACACTCAGGGCTTGACGTGAGCGCCATCGAGGTTAACCGTCCCGGTGACTCTTACACTGCAGACACGTTGCGGCAGCTGCGGGCGCACTACCCGAAAAACGTGGAGCTTTTCTTCATCGTTGGGGCCGATGCGGCAGCCACACTTGGTAGCTGGCACGAACCCGAAGCTATTGCGCGTGCAGCGCGCATCATCGCTATGACGCGTCCAGGGCATATCGTGGCGCCGGAGTGCCGGGCGAGTCTTGCGGTGCAAGGCTTCTCCGTCGATTACGTACGCGTGGCCGATTACCCCGTGTCGTCGAGTGCCATTCGCGAAAAGCTTGCGAAGGGCGAATCGGTTCGCGATCTGTTGGCGCCAAACGTGTATGATTACGTGAGCGCGCACGGCCTGTACCGTTGCGCAGGCGAATGGAAAGCGAAGCAATGTGGCAAGGGGGGTGCGGTGCGTGGCTGATGTAGGCAAGCGAAAGAAGCGAGCGTCAAAGCGCAGCGCGTGCGTCGAGCGTGCTTCCAAAAGCGCGAGCATGTGTGCCACCGATCCTCAAACCGCTTTCGGTGTATTGGGCACGCATGATCCCGACGCCCTGTCTGACGAGTTTTTCTGCGCGCGTAAAACCGAGCTTTCTGGGCGTGTGGGGAAGAAGCGCTTCGCTCATGTTATGGGCGTGGTGGAAACCGCTGAGTGCCTGGCGCGTGAGTATGGGGCCGATATTGCGATGGCGCGTCTGGCTGCGCTGCTGCACGATTGGGACAAGGCGTATGATGATGACGGCATTCGAGCTCGCGCGCGTGAGTTTGGCGTAGATGCTGAGGTGCATGCCGATATGATGGAGTCGATGCCTCAACTGCTGCACGGTCCAACTGCCGCAGCGGCGCTCGCCGCAGAGTACCCCAGCATTCCGAACGAGGTGCTCCAAGCGGTGCGGCTTCATACGACAGGAAGCGTTTGTATGACCGACCTCGACATGATTGTGTACGTAGCGGACATGATCGAGCCGGGCCGGTGCTATGACGGACTCGATGAGCTGCGGGCTCTCGTGGGGCGCACGTCGCTCGAAGAGTTGTTCGTCGCTTCATTCGCACATGTGATGCGAATGCTGGTCAGACGAAGGAAACTGCTGTACACGCCCACGGTGGGCGTATGGAACCATTATATGATGCGGGCCCGCAAGCGAGCTTCTGCTGAGCAGAGTGCCATTGCGTACGCATCACAAGGAAAGGATAACCGGTGACCAAAAAGCAAACAAACGAGGCACCTTCGCGCGAGTGTGCCCTCATTGCTGCGAAGGCGGCTAATGCGAAGAAAGCGACTGACATCATGGTGCAGGAGGTGCGCGAGCTGATCGGCGTCACCGACTACTTCGTTATCGCCACCGCACGCAACGACCGCCAGGTGAACGCCATTATCGACGAGGTTGAAGAAAAGCTGCGTGTTGACGGTGGGGTGAAGCCTCTGCATCGCGAGGGAACGCAGGATGGTACCTGGGCGCTGTTAGATTACGGCAACATTGTTGTCCATGTGTTCCAGCCCGAAACACGCGAGTTCTACCGCCTTGAGGATCTGTGGAATGACGCTCCTGTTATCGACTTGGCGGCCGAAGCGGGGCTTGTTGATGTCGAGTACTCCGATCGCATCGCAAAGATGCTCGATCGGCGCGAGCCTGCCGCCAATGTCGCCGATGTCGCTGATGCTGGTAAGCCTGCTGCCGATCGCCAGGCGGTGCCTGCTGAAAGCGTTGCTGGGGAATAGCCAGTCATGACGCGCTTGTCTGCCAAACCGTCCGCGCCCAACGCCCGTAGTGCATCGAGCGCGGAGGTGGTCAAGCCCGCCGACGATGTTGCTGCAGTAGGGTCGTCAGCGGCGCTTATCAGCGTGTGCGTGCTCGTGTCGCGCATTACGGGTTTTCTGCGCACGTGGGCTATGGCTTTCGCCTTAGGCGCCACGCTGTTGTCGAGCTCGTATCAGGTGGCCAACACGCTGCCGAACATGCTCTACGAGATGGTTGTGGGGGGCATGTTGGTTACGGCGTTTCTGCCGGTGTACATGTCGGTCAAGAAGCGCTTGGGCAACGATGCGGGCAATGACTACGCATCGAACCTGCTCACCATCGTGGTGGTGCTGCTCGGCGCAGCGTCGCTTCTGTGTATGGTGTTTCCGGGTGTGGTCATCTACACGCAGAGCTTTCTGTCTGACCAGGCCGAAATGGCGCAGTCGGTGTTCTTTTTCCAGTTCTTCGCCATTCAAATTGTGTTCTATGGCATCAGTGCCATTCTGTCGGGGCTGCTCAACGCCAATCGCGATTACTTGTGGTCCTCTATTGCCCCCGTGGCGAATAACCTTATCGTTATTGTAACCTTCGTAGCGTATGCGGTTGTGGCACCGCGCGCGCCCGAAGTGGCGCTCTACATTATTGCTATCGGCAACCCGGCGGGTGTTATCGTGCAGGCGCTCATGCAATGGCCCGCGCTCAAGCGCAACGGCATTCGTTTGCGTCCGCGCATCAATCTGCATGATCCGGCGTTGCGTGAAACGGTGAGTATCGGTGTGCCGGCTGTGTTTGTGATGCTTTGTTCGTTTGTGGTGGTGTCGGTGCAGAATGCGGCATCGTACGCATTCACCGATAGCGGGCCGTCCATTATTGCGTATTCTCGCTTGTGGTTTACGCTGCCGTACGCATTTTTGGCGGTGCCTATTACCACCACGATGTTCACCGAGCTTTCGGATATGCAGGCGGAAGGCAACATCGAAGGCGTGAAGCGCGGTATTGTGAGTGGGACGAACCAAATTCTGTTCTTCATGATTCCATTTGCCTTGTATCTGGCGGTATTCTCGCTGCCGCTTGTTACGCTGTACCACGTGGGGGCGTTTTCGCTCGACAGCGTGTCGACCATCGCGAGCTTCCTTGCGGCGTTTGCTGTGGCGCTGCCGTTTTACGCTGTGTTCACCTACATGCAGAAGGTGTGTAGCAGCTTGCGTATTATGCACCTGTTTGCTGCCTTCAACGTGTTGGCAGGTGCGGCGCAGATCGTGGTGACGCTTATTGCTGCTTCTCGGCCTGATGTGTTTCCCATCGAAACGATCGCCCTTGCTGAAGGACTCTTCTACTTCATCGGCGAGGCGTGTGTGTTTGTGTACCTGCGCCGACGCTTTGGCGGGCTGGGCATGCGCTCGACCGCACGCGCCACGTGCCAGGCTCTGCTATTCGGCGGGTTGGGTGCGGCGGCCGCAGCTGGGGTGCTCTATGCGCTGCAGTTGGTGTTTGGGCCGCTGTCGGGTTCGATCTCGCAGGCGTTTCTCTACATTGTCGTAGGGGGTCTGGTAGCGCTTGTGGTCACGTTCGGACCTGCTATGAAGCTAGGCGTGCCCGAGGCGGCGTTCGTGTCGAACATCGCGGGTAAGGTCGCTGGGCGTTTCGCACACAAAGCGCATCGCGGTCGTCATGCGCGAGGAAATGACCGCCGATAGTGTCCCATGTACGCGGGAATAACCGTTGCCAATGATTCATGTGCGCAAAAACAACCGCCACTCAGGAAGCACTGATATGAGGTTCCTGAGTGGCAGGGATTGAGTTTTTCTGTTTCGGCAGCGCTTCTCTGACGCGTTCGGTTGTCTGGCTGTTGCTATTTGTGCTACTTGTGGTAGAGGCGGCGCTGCTCGTATTTTGGCTCGCAGCACACGTTAATGCCCAGCGTGCGGTACAGGTGCTCGTCGGCCGATGAGATGATCACGCTGAAGAACGCGTCGCAACCGCGCAGCTTGTCGGCGTGCTTGATGCATTCTTCGGCTAGAGGGTTCGTCACTGAACTGAGCGACAGCGCGATAAGCGTCTCATCGGAATGCAAGCGCGGGTTGCCAGCGTGCAGGTGCTCGGTTTTCAAATGGGAAATGGGCTCGATGGCTGAATCCGACAGCACGTGTAGGTCGTCGTTTAAGCCGGCGACTTCCTTCAACGCATTCAGCAACAGCGACGATGCTGCGCCCATCAAATTCGACGTTTTGCCGGTGATCACCGACCCGTCGGGCAGTACCATGGCACCCGCGGGGGACCCCGTGGCTTCTTCTTTCAGTAAAGCGGCGCTTCGTGCGGGCGAGAAGTTCGAGTTCACGCCCGCTTGGTTCATGAGTAGCTCGAGTTTTTGCACGTTCTCCTGGCCAACACCGGTGCGCTTTACATCCACTGCTGCTTTGAAGTAGCGGCGCACAATCTCCATTTTCGACGCCTCGCGACACGCCTCGTCATCGACAATGCCGAAGCCCGCCATGTTCACGCCCATGTCGGTGGGCGATTGGTAGGGGCTTTCTCCGACGATCTTGTCCATCATGGCTTTGAGCACCGGGAACACCTCGATGTCGCGGTTGTAATTCACGGTGGTTTCGCCATAGGCTTCGGCATGGAACGGGTCGATGGCGTTCGCGTCGTCAAGGTCGACTGTTGCTGCCTCGTACGCGATGTTCACCGGATGTGACAGCGGCAGATTCCAGATGGGGAACGTTTCGTACTTCGCATAGCCCGCGCGCACGCCGCGCTTGTATTCGTGGAAAAGCTGGCTTAAGCAGGTAGCCATTTTGCCTGATCCAGGGCCAGGAGCGGTTACCACCACGAGCGGGCGCACGGTTTCCACGAAGTCGTTTTTGCCGAAGCCCTCGTCCGATACGATGTGATCGATGTCGTAAGGGTAGCCGGCAATAGGGTAGTGCAGGTGGCTTTTCACGCCCAACGCATCGAGTCGCTTACGGAACGCATCGGCGTCGGGCTGGCCAGCGTAGCGGGTGATGACCACGTTGCTAACAAGAAAGCCCATGCTACGCAGGTTGTCCATGAGCCGCAGCACGTCCTCGTCGTAGGTGATACCTAAATCACCCCGCACCTTGCTTTTCTCAATGTCGTTGGCGTTGATAGCGATAATGATCTCCACGTCGGCTGACATGCTTTGCAACATGCGGATTTTCACATCAGGCTCAAAACCGGGTAGCACGCGGCTGGCATGGTAATCGTCGAAGATCTTGCCGCCGAATTCCAGGTACAGCTTGCCGCCGAATTGCGCTACACGCTCGCGAATGTGCTCGGCCTGCATGGTGATGTACTTGTCGTTGTCGAACCCGATTCTCATACGCGTCCCTGCCTTCTATGTCGCTTGCGTTGTGTGCTCGCATCTGCGCTCCGTTTTTCTGGGGCATTGTACGGTGTGTGCGGTAACACCACAGTGCCACCAACGTGCCGTAGTGTTGCTGCCTGTTGCCGCGCCCCTGCGTTTGTATCGAGCGAATTATAACGCAAGCCGCCGCGCTGGTTGTTGCCGGTTGGTTTCCAAGGTTGCGGAGGTTGCAAAGACGAAACGCTCAGGAAGAGCTCAGGAGCGAATAAGTGAATCAGCGTTGATGTGGGAAACGTGTTGTGTGTTGCATCATACACCCATGGGGTATATGCTTACTGCGAAATAGATACCCCAAGGGGGTTTAAGAAAGGATGAGCATGAGCGAGATTTGGGAAACGAAAGAGAAGGCGGCTGAAGCCGCGCCTTGTGAGAACACCGCGCAACAAGCAGGCGCTGCGCAGCAAACTGCCGGTGAGGCGCAGCAGTGCGGTTGCCATCACAAGGCGACCCCGCGCAGCGACGAGTTCAAAGCCGACTTGCAGCGGCGGCTGAATCGGGCTATCGGGCAGCTGGGTGGCGTGAAGAATATGCTGGACGACAACCGCTACTGCGGCGATGTGCTCGTGCAGCTGGCTGCAGCGGAAAGCGCGGTGCGCAGCGTGTCGATGATGCTGTTGCAAGATCATATGGAAACCTGTGTTGTCGAGCAGATTCGGCTAGGAAATGACGAGGTGGTTACCGAAGCTATGCAGCTCGTCAAGCGTTTTGCCCGGTAAGGAGGCCGACATGGGATCTGTGAGACAAACGTTTGACGTGACGGGCATGACGTGCGCGGCGTGCTCGGCTCGCGTTGAGAAGACGGCAAACGCCGTTGCGGGCGTTGACAGTGCGGTAGTGAATTTGTTGAAGAACTCGATGGAGGTTGACTACGACGGCTCGCCGGACACCGTTGCCGCCTTGTGCGCTGCCATAGAGAAGGCGGGCTACGGTGCAGCTCCGCGTGCGAATACGAACACCGCCGATGTCAGCGCGGGCATAGGTGCGGGATTGGCTGTGTCTGCGCCCCAGCCCACGAACGCTGCTGCAGCCGAGGCGAAGAAGGTGCGTACACGCCTTGTCGTGTCCCTTGTGTTCTGCATACCGCTCTTCTACTTGTCAATGGGCCACATGTTTGGCTGGCCGCTGCCAAGTGCTTTTATGGGCGAGCGCAACGTGTTTGCCTTCGCATTCACCCAGTTTTTATTGTTGTTGCCCATTCTGTTCGTGAACTTCAAATTCTTCCGTGTGGGTACGACTGCGCTCATTCACGGTGCACCGAACATGGACACACTCGTGGCGCTGGGGTCGGCCGCCTCAACTGTGTACGGTGTCTGTGGGTTGTACGGCATCGGGGCAGCATTGGGGGTAGGGGATAGTGCAGCTGCCCGTCAGGTTGCCATGACTATGCTGTACTTCGATTCGGCGGGTACGATACTTACGCTCATTACGCTGGGCAAGTTCTTTGAGGCCCGCGCGAAGGGCAAGACCACCGACGCCATAACCAAGCTCATGGATCTGTCGCCGAAAACCGCCACACGCTTGGTGAACGGCGTGGAAGAGCAGGTGTCGGCGGCAAGTGTTCGTGTGGGTGACGTGCTGGTAGTCCGAGCAGGAGAAAGTGTGCCGGTCGACGGCGTGGTACTTGATGGAGCGGGTGTGGTCGACGAGTCGGTAATCACGGGCGAGAGCGTGCCGGTGGAAAAGGCCGCAGGTGCGCCGGTGACGGGTGCAACGGTGAACCGTTCGGGGTGGTTTACCATGCGTGCTGAGCGCGTGGGGGCAGACACCACGCTGGCGGGTATTATCCGGCTGGTTGACGAGGCCACCAGCTCGAAAGCTCCCATTGAGAAAACAGCCGACAAGATAGCTGGTGTGTTCGTGCCGGCAGTTATCGGCATCGCACTTATTACGTTTGCCGTGTGGATGCTGCTGGGGTCGGGGCTGTCTGTTGCGCTTAATCACGCTATTACGGTGTTGGTTATATCGTGTCCGTGTGCGCTGGGTCTGGCAACGCCAACAGCTATTATGGTAGGCACCGGCCGCGGTGCGTCGTGTGGCATTCTGGTGAAATCGGCCGAGGCGCTTGAGGTGGCGCATGGTGTGCGTACGGTGGTGTTGGACAAGACGGGCACCATAACACAGGGAGCGCCCCAGGTGACCGACGTGTTCGCACAGGAAATATCCGTAGCGGCGCAGGGCGTGCAGGATGCGCAGTGCGCTCAGGGCGAAGACGAGGCTACAGCTGCAAAAGCTGGGCAATCGCAGGGGACGCTACTTTCGCTGGCGCTGTCGCTTGAGGCGAAGTCGGAACATCCGCTTGGCCAGGCGATAGTAGCCTACGCGCAAGCCTGTGGAGCTGTCGCGCAGCCCGCCGACGGATTCGAGCAGGTGCCGGGCCGGGGTGTTCGGGCCACGGTAGGCGGTCGTATGTGCCTGGCCGGCAATGCGTGCATGATGGAGGAAGCCGGTGTTACTGTGTCGGCGTGTGAAGGCGCGGCCGAGGCGTTGGCTGACGACGGCAAGACGGTGTTGTACTTCGCGAGCGATGGTGTGCTTGCAGGTGTGATCGCCGTGGCCGATGTGGTGAAGCCGACGAGCGCTGCGGCCATAGCCGAGCTGCGCCGTATGGGTGTATCCACCGTCATGCTTACGGGCGACAATGAGCGAACGGCGGCGGCGATCCAGCGTGCAGTGGGAGCAGATAGGGTGATCGCTGGCGTGATGCCACACGACAAGGAGCGAGTGGTTCGCGAGCTGTCGCAAGCAGGCACGGTCGCCATGGTTGGTGATGGCATCAACGACGCGCCCGCCCTTGCACGTGCCGATGTAGGTATTGCCATTGGTGCTGGCACCGATATCGCTATCGAGAGTGCCGACATTGTGCTCATGCATAGCGATCTTGCTGATGTTCCGGCCGCAATTTCGCTGTCGCGCGCGACGCTGCGCAACATCAAGCAGAACCTGTTCTGGGCGCTTATCTACAACGCTATTTGCATACCGGTTGCCGCGGGCGCGCTTGCATGGGCGGGTATCAACTTGAACCCCATGATCGCGGCTGCTGCCATGAGTATGAGCTCGGTGTGCGTGGTTAGCAATGCCCTGCGATTGCGAGCGTGGAAGCCCCAGCGTGTGACTGCGACATCCGCGTCGGCACCCGCGCAAGTGCCCGCAACGCAGACGTCCGTAACGCAAGTGCCCGCAGCACGGACGTCCGAGACGCACCCCGCGAGCGAAGCGAGCTGCGAGGCTCAGGCGCAGCTTGCAACCGATCAATGCAAGGACCAGCAAAGGGAACAGGAGAGCTCACCGCGCATTTCGGCGGGAACGCTTTCTGCGGACGCTTCGCTTGATGCGTCCGATACTGTCATCGAGAAGAAGGAGACAACTATGGAAAAGACACTTAAGGTTGAAGGCATGATGTGCATGCACTGTGTGGGCCACGTGAAGAAGGCGCTCGAGGGCATTGAGGGTGTACAGGAGGCCGTGGTCGACCTCGATGCTGGCACGGCAAAGGCGCTGCTCTCATCCGACGTAGCTGATGATGCGCTTATCGCCGCCGTGGTTGATGCCGGCTACGAAGCCACAATGGCATAGTTGCCGTTAGCTGTTTGCTGCGAGCTTGCTTCTCGACTGTTCCGTCGAGTGACGCCTGCCGTCACCGCTGCCGTTGTTGCTTGCGGTGACGGCTTTTTCGTTTCGCGGCGCTATGAGGAAGCTCAGAGCAAGACAGCTTTGATCAGTGTTTCCTGAACAGAAGGTATGTCTCCTTGTTATTTTTGGTATAGGATACGTACTTTAAGGAAACGCTGATCAATTCCGCCAGCCCCGCGCAGACGGGACGGCGCCTGACGGTCTCAGACCTCGTTTGCGCACGTCAGTGCGCGCTCTCGGTCTTCGACCGCCAGCCATCCGCCCCGCCCGCGCGGGACAAGACGGCTTTAATCAGCGTTTCCTTGATAAGCATCAAAGCAAGCGTCTGATTCAGGGAGGTTCTCGATGGGGTTTGTGTGCGATATTTGCGGCGGCAACAACGTGATGAAGGTCGACGGCGCATTTACCTGTCTTGGGTGCGGGGTGCGGTATTCGGCTGAAGAAGTTCGCAAGATTGTTTTAGGAAGGGATGCGTCGGCAACTTCGACGCCGACATCTTCTCCGAGTGTTGCCGCAGTTGGCAATGTGTCCGAAAATGCGGCGACCGCCACACCTTCCCGCATTGGTCAGACGGTGCAATTCGGCCGATTCGTGCAAGATGCGTCTGATGACACCGTTGCCGGTCAGGTTGCAGCCAGCCGCACAGCAAGCATCGCCGCTGCAAAAGAGGAATCCGCGTCGTTTGAACCCGAACCGATCGAATGGACGATCGTGGCCGAGGGCGCCGATCGTGAGCTGCTGCTTGCCTCACACGCCCTTGCCGCACGGGCGTACAATCTCGACAACGATGTCGTCACGTGGGAGACATGCGGCGTGCGTGCGTGGCTGAACGGGAAGTTCCTTGATAGTGCGTTTACCGATGACGAGCAGGCGCTCATGATGTGCGCCGACGTGGAAAACCCCGACAACGCAGGTTATGGTACAAGTGGTGGCGCACACACATCTGATAAGGTATTTGTGCTGTCGGTCGACGAGGCGAAACGGCTGCTTGTAACCGACGATGCTCGCCTGTGTCGTCCTACGCGTCATGCGAAAGCAACTGGTGCATGGGAAAACGAGATGGGCTATACCCGCTGGTGGCTGCGCTCTCCGGGCTTCATGCAGAACATGGCAGCGTATGTCGACACCAACGGTGAAGTGCAATACCAAGGCATCTTCGTGGACAACGCGGGCTGCACGGTGCGTCCCGCAATCTGGCTGCGCAAGCGCAGCTAGGGCGGCGGATCTCGCGTGGGGCAGCTTCTAGCGATTACTCCAGGGACGTTTCGTCTCCTTGTGTAGTAATCTCTCGCGGTTGACTATCGGCTCCAATGGCTTGTGACCACACCCCTCTTCAATAGGTGTGAGCTGCGCTTCTTCGAAAGATGACACGTTCTCTTCTACATGAGTTAAACTAGCAAAGCTGGAGAGGTGCGAATGATATTCTGTGATAAAGAGAACAGAGGTACAGGACTATTTGCATGACCCAGATGAACCATAATCTAGCAAGGGTGTTCTCGCAGTAAAGAAAGCTCCTTCAAGTTTTCGATGGCCATCTCGGCATCGAGCGTGTGCATACCGAGATAGGCTCCCCCCATGGTCTCGGCATCGGCCGTGGCGTAGATGTCGCGGCTCGTTTCCCCGGTGAGGTAATGCCAAAACCGATAGAGGTAACCGCTCCAGTACATAGGCTCGCTTCCCCATATAGAGCCTGCGAAAGACAGCCCACCGACCTCGTCATTGAGCTCTTCGAGAAGGTACTCCTCGCCAGCCCACTGAAGGAAGTCGAAGGTTTCGTCCATACGGCGTGCAACATTGCTGTTCATGAAGGCGGCAATAAAAGCTGGGCAGTCATAGCCCTGCTCGCGGGCACGCTCGAAGAGCCGACCCTGTATGTCACACAGTTGCCGCTGATCGAGGCGAAGGTCAGCCAAGGGGAACACCGCCATTCAGAATCTCGTCGAAGAACAGACCATCTCTGCGATGCGCACGGCATATGCGCTCGGCCAAAGCCACTCCCTCGGCTCGGTTCGCTTCGCTCGCGGCGATGAGTTCCGTGCGCTCGGTCTCGTCGATGGTTCTCTCGTCAATAATGTGGATGGCATCGCAAGCCGCTTGGGTGAGGGCGACGACTTGGTTTCCCAACTGCAGGGCAGAGAGGCATTGCACGAGGGCGACGTCGGTGATTTCTCCGTTGAAGAAACGGTCGAGAACGACAAACATTCGATCATTGGCTATGGGGCCGATGGCGGCATCTGCTCCTGCGAGAGCGCTTGCTGCCTTCTCGTAGATTTCCGTGCCGCGCGCCTGCTCCATTTTGCCGCGGTAGTAGGCGACAACGAGTGCCCAGAGGGAATCCGCTTCGAACTCGCGAACATCGAGGTTGTCGAGGTCGAGTTCCACCGTGTAGAGGCGCGCCTCGGGATAGTTGCAGATAAGGGTGAGCGGCTGCTGGGGATTTGTGCCCAGATAGAATCCTTTGCCGAAGTCGCACCGGTCGCGGCTGATAGGCGCAATGGAGCCTTCGAGGCCGTGGCGCGAGCCGTGGTACAAAATCACGAAGACCTCCTAACACCTAAGAACGAATGATGCAGGTAAAGTATAGAGGATTCTCGAACAGTTTACTCGCTCGAATCTGGCCTAAGCTCCGTGTTGCGAAATCGTCGCCGAAAGCATCGCTTCCGAAAAGGAAAAAGCAGCGGAGACGCTCGCCCTTGCAATAAAATGACAAAAGCTGACAATATGTTACTTATAGGTAACATTTTTGAGCGATCCGTTGGTGTACTCCATCCCATGATATGCCGTGGCGGCACCGTGCAGGTGATCCCGCACGTGACGAACGCCATTGTTGAGCGAATCGAGCGCATCGGCGTGCAAACGGGGGCCGATATCGTCATCCATGAGATCGGCGGCACCATCGGCGACATCGAGATCCAGCCGTTTATCGAAGCGTCTCGCCAATTCAAGGCGCGCCGCGGTCCGGGTGAGGTGTGCTTCGTGCATGTGACCTTGGTTCCTTATATCGCTGCAGCTCACGAGGTGAAAACAAAGCCCACCCAGCACTCTGTGAAGGAACTTCGCAGTTTAGGCGTGCAGCCCGATTTCATCGTGTGTCGCAGCGATCATGACATAGATGAGCACGTGCACGCGACGTCCTGTTAGCCTCGGCCTTCGTTACGCCTGATGTGACCTTAACAGCTTTGAACAGCGCGTGGTACCATGGGTGCATGGCAAACGAGAAGAACAAGGGAAGCGTCGGTGCGCGTCGGCGGTGCGATGCGCAGCTTCGTGACGAGGCTGCGCACGACGCTATGCACTTTCAGGTTGACGAGTACCTGGCGCATCTGTCCGTTGAGCGCGGGTGTTCGCCGAATACCATTGATGCATACCGACGCGATCTTTTCGACTATGCCACATTTCTTGCGGGTGGGGGCGTGATGGATGCCGCTCGTGCCACGCGCGAAAACCTCATTGACTACGAGGCGTCACTTATAACGCGCGGGTATGCTGCTGCAAGCGTGAAACGGCGAATAGCGGCACTCAAAGGTTTTCACAAGTTTTTGGTTCGCGAAGGAAACACATCAACTGATCCCGCAAGCGGTATGGCTCTGCCGAAAACACCCGAGAAGTTGCCCGACGTGCTATCCATCGACCAAGTATGCCGTATGCTTGATGCTCAGCCCACCGATTCGTCAGCCGCACTGCGTAACCGTGCGCTGCTCGAGGTGCTGTATGGATGCGGCCTGCGCGTGAGCGAGTGTGTGGGTCTCGATCTGGGTGACGTATTTCTACAAGAGGGCTTTCTGCGCGTTATGGGCAAGGGCGGCAAGGAGCGCATTGCGCCTATCGCCGGCGCCGCGTTGCGCGCGCTGACCGCGTACCTCAGCGACGGCCGTCCTGTGCTCGCTCGATCTGCTGCGGTACCGGTGGCTGCCGTGTTCTTGAACGCACGAGGGGGGCGCTTGTCGCGGCAGTCGGTGCACGCAATCGTCGCGCGTGCAGGTAGAGAAATTGGCGTGGCGAATCTGCATCCCCACACGCTGCGTCACTCGTTCGCCACGCATTTGCTCGAAGGTGGCGCCGATTTGCGTGCCATCCAAGAGATCCTCGGGCATGCCGACATCTCAACTACGCAAATCTACACTCACGTAAACCGTGCACACATGCGCGACGAATACCTAGCAGCCCACCCCCGCGCCAAGCTGTTCGAGTATGAGTAATAACCTGAATTCCTGTCACGTCATAACTTGGCGGGAATTCCCTAGGCGAGGGTGGGGTTGCCGTATTCTCGCTCCATGGCTTCGCGTGTGACGATCCATTGCTTCCCGTATTTCCACACGTCAACTCCAGGGACTATCTTGCCGTACGAGACAGCCTTCCTCAGCGTTGATTCGCTGAGCTCCCAAAGCTCGCTGGCGTCGGCAAAGGACATTAGGCCGTCGAAGGGTGTCTGCACTTCCGTCCCGTTGTTCCACAACTCATCGCAGGAGAGGTCGATGTCGTCGTTCCAGACGATACCGTATCCTCCTACGTCAACTTCCACGCTGTTGAACAGATGCTCGTCCGCAAGAGGTGCGAAAGCGTCGAGACGATCCAGGAGGGGAGCGATGTCATATAGCTTCGTTGTTCCGTTCGTAAACTGCACCGAGAGCTTCAAACCGGGAAGCGCTGCTACGTTCTTGACCTTGTGGAACATGATTATCTCCTAGTCTAGGGGATCGAGCTTCTTGAACTCCTGGGTTTCCCACATCGTCAGAAGGTCTTCCCGATTACGTGATATCCACTCCCTCACCATGCTTGCTGCCCTGTCGGGAAATCCGTCATCGATGAGCGCGCCCGTTCTGATGTCGAATGCGGCGGCGTCCTCGCCGTGGATTGTATGGATTCCGTCCCTTGTTTCCGGGGCGTTTTCCCATGCACACGCTTTCTTAACAAACGCTTCGACGCTCGTCGGTTGGCGGTTTTCGGGCGTTTTCTCACATGATGGGGCACCCGTCTCACCGTCCACAACATATGGTGTCATTTCGCTTCGGCGGGGTTCGCCGCGTGGCATCGTAATGGAATCGTAGGGCATGAAATGGGACAAAAAGGCATGGAATTCTTGCAAAGTGGCATAGGTTTGCGTAGAATGATGACCAGTCGGAAAGGGCGCGTTGCGTCAACGGATGAAGGAAGCGCGTGAGCGAAAACGTCGAAAAGGAAGCGGCATCGGCAGTGCACACCACAACGGTGCGCCTGAACGGTGAGTATCGCTTCAAGATCGACAGCAAAGGTCGCATGTCGCTGCCTGCGAAGTTCCGCAAGGTCCTAACCAACGAACTTGTAGTCGTTCGCGAGCCGGAAGATGAATGCTTGTACGTTTTCCAGCCCGATGATTACGAGAATTGGATCGATGAGCTGTTTAAAGAGCGCTTCAACGGCTTTAACAAGACAAGCCGTAAGCAAAAAGTGCTCATGCGCAAGCTGAAGGCGCGCGCTCGTAGCGTTGATATCGATTCATCGGGGCGCATCATGCTTCCAGCAGATGCGCGCGAGGAAGTTGGCATTGATGGCGAGGTTGTCGTACTCGGTTCCACCGGTTACTTCGAGATCTGGGATCCCCAGGCCTACGATGAGATGATGAACGACGAGGAAATCAGCCTGTCCGATTTCATGACCGACTAGAACCATGACAAGCGAATATCGGCATATACCGGTCCTGCTAACCGAGTGCATCGAAGAACTCAAACTAGAACCGCAGCATACGTTCGTTGATATGACACTCGGTTATGCAGGGCATTCATTCGAAGTTGCGAAGCTCCTTGGTCCGGACGGCACGCTTATTGGCATCGATCAGGACGAGCAGGCACTTGCCTTTGCCTCGTCGAAACTCGGGACGCTGCCGGAAGGCTCGCGCCCGGCCATCGAGCTCATACGTAGCAACTTCGGCGATTTAGACAACGCCCTTTTGGGGGCCGAGGTGCCGGGAATCGACGCGGTTCTGTTCGATCTTGGTGTCTCGTCCGTGCAGATCGACACGCCGTCGCGGGGCTTCTCCTTCAAGGAAGACAGCCCGCTTGATATGCGGATGGATCCGGGGAAACAAACCCTAACCGCAGTAGAGATCGTTAACACTTACAACGCAGCAGATCTCACCCGGATCATTCGAGCCTATTCTGACGAGAAGTGGGCGAGCCGCATTGCTTCCTTCATCGTGAGGGCTCGCGAACAGGCTCCCATCGAGACGAGCTTTCAGCTGGTCGATGTCATAAAGGCAGCCATCCCGGCATCGGCGCGCCGCGCCGGCGGCCATCCAGCAAAGCGTACGTTTCAGGCACTGCGCATTGAAGTGAACGCCGAGCTTGACGTTCTCAGGCGCGGTTTGGAAGCGGCCATTCGCTGGCTGAATCCTGGCGGTCGGATCGTGGTGATGAGCTATCACTCGCTTGAGGATCGCATTGTGAAGGAAACCTTCGCAGCGATGGCGAACCGATGTACCTGCCCGCCTGATTTACCCCTGTGTGTTTGCGGTAGACAGCCGATACTCGATATTGTGACAAGAAAGCCCATCGTGGCTTGCGAAGACGAGGTGAAACGCAACCCTCGCGCGCGCAGCGCCAAGCTGCGGGTCGCGCAAAAGCGTTAACAAGCAACGAGCACCAACTTAAGCACTAACCACGCACTAAGCGTGAATAACGGCCCACCGAAACGAAGCTGAAACGAAGAAAGGGGGACAGCCCATGGGCGCAGCACCGGCATATTCTGCATACGCACAGCGTCAGGCGGCGCGATCCTCCCAGTGGGCTCCAGCTCGCACCACGCGCGACCGTATTGATGTCGTACCGGGTCGTCGTGCGCACACTACACATCCCGTGCCGCAACAGTCGAGTGCTGTGTTCGTGGCGAAGGTGGTTGCTGTTGTGCTGTTGGTGGTGGCGGTTATGGGTATTGCCCGCATCGCGCTGACCACCGCAACCGTTACGACGTCTATTCAGTCACAGGAACTGTCGAGTCAGATCGAGGACGCCCGTTCCAACGGCGTGGCGCTTGAGGCCTCGCAAACGGTGCTTGCTAGTTCGACTCGCGTCAAGAACATGGCGACTGGCCTTGGTATGGCAGCTCCCACATCGGTTGAAAACCTAACGCTTCCCGAAGACGTAGTTGCCACCGACGCCAATGGCGCACTGTCGCTTTCCAAGAGCCTCGACCGCGTGGCAAACGCCGGAGAGTAAGTTCGAGCATGGCTGCCAGATACAACACGCCTCGCAGGTCAGCGGGCCGGCGGGGGCAATCACCTTCACGTCAGCGAGCTTCTCGCGATCGCCGCAGTCAGGCGTCGTCTGTTATGCGCTTTGAAAACGACTCGAATCGCACAGCGTGGATTCTCCTCGTGTTTGTTATTTGCGCCCTTGTGCTGGTGGGGCGGCTATTCTTCTGCAGTGTTATCCAAGCACCCGAGTATTCAGCAATCGCCGAAGATATACGCAAGGTTGATCTGGTTGACGAGCCGAGGCGCGGCACGATCTACGACCGTAATGGAAATGTGCTCGCCATTAGTGTCGATGCGACTACAGTGTACGCTAATCCCAGCGAGATCAAAGACATTGACGCCACGGTGGCCGCGCTTGTGGAGTGTTTGGGGGGCGACGAGGATGCCGAAGAGGCGTACCGCGCCAGCCTGATGGGTCCAGGCATCAACTTCTCCTACGTGAAGCGCAAAGCCGATGTTGACAACGCACAAAAGCTTAAAGAAAAGAATCTTCCCGGCATCTACTTCCTCGAAGACACGCGTCGCGAATATCCTTACGGCCAGGTGGCGGGGCAGATCATTGGCTGCTGTAGCATTGAAGCAGACCCAGAAGCGAACCGCGAGTACTACAAAGGACTCTGCGGCCTTGAACAGCAATACGACAGCATATTAAGTGGAACGCCGGGTAGGTACGCCGCTGAGCGTGGTGCCGACGGCACCCCCATCGCCGGGGGCGTGAAAGAAGACACGCCAGCAGTCGACGGCCAAGACATCGTCATATCTATCGACGTTGAGCTGCAGCAGGCTGCCGAAGAGCGCTTACTTGCGGGTGTGGAGCAGATGGGCGGCTCGAGTGGCACTGCGGTGGTTATGGACGGTGCTACCGGGGAGTTGTATGCGTGCGCTTCGCTTCCGCTGTTCAACCCGGCCGATCGCAGTGAGATTGAAGAGGGAGCCACGCAGCTGAAAGCCGCTAGCTACTTGTTTGAGCCTGGTTCGGTGTTTAAGACGGTTTCCATGATGAGTGCGCTCGAGTCGGGTGCGTATGGTCCCGATGATCAGGTGTTCTGTCCAGCTACCATTGAGGCTGACGGCTATCAGGTGTCCGACGCTCACGAGCGAGGGGATGCTACCTTCACCGTGCGCCAGATTCTTGACCAGTCATCGAACGTTGGCATATCGCTGATAACCGAGAAGGCTGGTTTCGACACGCTCAACGACTCCATCAGGCGCTACGGTTTCGACAAGCTCACCGGTGTTGACTATCCGGGCGAGCAGCTCGGCTATTTGCTCGACTTTGATCAATGGTCGCACATCGCTGGATGGAACATCGCGTTTGGGCAGGGGATTTCAGTCAACGCATTGCAGGTGACCCGCTTTTTCGGTGCGTTGGTCAACGAAGGCACTGCATGCACTCCGCACTTCTTGGTAAGCTTGCCGCAATCGGGTGAGCAGCCGCAATATGCCACCGAGGATATCGTCGAAAATGACGAGGCGCTGCCCACTATTCAGAGCATGCTGCAGACGGTAGTCAGCGACGGCACGGGCAAGATGGCTGCGATCGATGGATTTGAGGTTGCTGGTAAGACCTCCACTGCCGAGATCTACGACGAAGAGAACGGAGGCTACCGAAAAGGTGTCTACACGTTGTGCTTTTCGGGATTTCTTGCCAACTCGTCCAGCCAGTTGGTATGTTTTGTGAGTGCGAATGAGGTTCCGGGCGAGGGAACGGTGACGCATATTTTTAGGGATATAATGACCACGGCTATCGATCGATTTAACATCACGCCGGAATGAGGGAGCGCAATGAGCAAAACTTGCGATGAGCTGTTCGAAGGAATCGGCTGCACCGTGCTCGGCGACGCGAACGACCAGGTGGAAGGCATCGCGTATGACAGTAAGCACGTGCGTGCCGGCGACGCGTTCTTCTGCATCGTCGGGCGCAACGACGACGGTCACACGTTTGCGCAGGAAGCCATTGATGCCGGCGCACGGGTGCTTGTGGTCGAACGCGTTCCTCATTTAGCAGACTCGACGGGCGTAACTGAAATTGTTGTGGGCGACACGCGCAAGGCCTTAGGCGCAGCATCATCGACGTTTTTTGGGCATCCATCGCGCGACATGGATGTTATCGGTGTTACTGGTACGGCTAGCGCATCGAAAACTGCCCGTCTCATTGGCGATGTTATGCGCATCGTTGGTAAGCGTAGCGGTGTTGCAAGCCCCGAAGGTGTGATCATCGCCGGAGTGTGCGAGCCTTCGCTTCCTGCTATGCCTGACTCGCCTTTGGTGCAGGATCTGCTGGCCCGTATGCGTGATGCGCATGTTGACGTGGCAGCGCTTGCGGTTGACAGTTGTGCACTTGAATTCGACAAGGCGTGGGGCACTACATTCGCCGTTACCGTCTTTACCGATCTCGCACAGGCTGGCATTGGAAACCATCCCACGTACGAGTCGTATTTTGAGGCAACTTCTCGCCTGTTTTCTAAGGACTATCCGGCACGTCGCGTCATCTGTATCGACCATGCTGCTGGCGCAGAACTGCTACGTCGTTGCGCTGGTGCGGAAGATGATGTGTTGACCACGGGGTTTGATTCTGCTGCACAGGTTCATCTGGTGCGTGCCGACATCAGCTGTGACAATCCGCTGGTTGTCATCGACGTGCGCGGTATGCGTTTTGAGATTGCTTATCCGGTTAATGACGAATCCGACGTGTACGCACTGCTTTCTGCCTTCGCGGCGGTCATGCAGCTGGGGTGCGCTCCGCGTGATGTTGCCGCGGCCTTCGAGGTGCTGGCGCGTGAAGCCGCCGGCTGCACTGGTGGCGTTGCCACAGACGACAACGGGGAATAGGAGACGGCTCATGCGTTTGAATGTCAAACAGATTGCCGCATGCACAGGAGGCTCCTTCGTTGTTGATCCTGCAGACGCTTCCGCGCTGATAACGGGACTTACGTGGGATTCCCGCACCGTGTGTAAGGGTGATGTATATGTTGCGTTGCCCGGTGAGCGGGTAGACGGCCACGACTTCATCGCGCCGGCGCTTTCTGCCGGCGCTTCCGCCGTCTTAACCATGCAGGTGATCGACGCTGAGGTGACCCGTGCCGCGCAAGAGGCAGGTGCGGCTATCATTGAGGTTCCCGACACCGCGCATGCCATTACTGATCTGGCGCGGGAATGGCGGCGGCATCTGAAAGGTCGCGTTATCGGTGTTACCGGATCGGTGGGTAAAACCACAACAAAGAATCTCATTCGCGACGTTTTGTCGCGTGCTTTCACCACAACGGCAACAGCGGGCAACCAGAACAACGAACTCGGTGTTCCCAAAACCATCCTGTCGGCTGAGGCCGACACCCAAATGGTAGTCGTGGAAATGGGAATGTGCGATCGCGGCGAGATCGCCGAGCTGTGCTCGTTCGTGCGCCCTGATTGGGGTGTTATTACTACCGTCGGCGAAAGCCATATCGAGATCTTGGGCAGTCGCGAAAACATCGCGCGCGCAAAGGCAGAGCTCTTCGAGGCGCTTCCCGAAGGATGTGGTCGGGCGTTCATGAATGCCGCATGTGACTTCGCCGACTTCATTGTTGAAGAGTCTCATCTGGAATCGCGCAGGGTACTGCATGTTGCGTTTGACGGGTCAAAACTCGCGCGTGACCGTCACAATGCCGCTTCTCCGTTGGACGGCCCCGCAGTTTGGGCGGAAGATGTGGTACTTGACGAGATGGGGCGTGCTCATTTCCGCATGCATGCGTCGGGCTTCGGCGTTCCCGGTGTGCATGGGGCGCCCGCCGATGAGTCGGTTGCATGCGTGCTTAATGTGCGCGGTGCTCATAACGTGAGCAACGCTTGCGCTGCGGCGGCGGTGGGGCTTGCTGCGGGCATGAGCCTCGCCGATATCGCAGACGCACTGTCGCAGGCGCGTCCTGAGGCGGGTCGTCAGGAGCTGATCGCTGCGCCAGGTGGATTTACGGTAATCAATGATGCATACAACGCGAGCCCCGATTCTATGCAGGCTTCGCTTTCCATGTTCTGCTCGCTGTCCGTTTCCGGCCGTCGCATAGCGGTACTGGGAGATATGGGCGAGTTGGGGCGGTTCGCGCGTGATGGGCATGAGCGAGTGGGCTGTTTTGTAGCTGAGCTGCCTGTTGACCGTATGATCTGCGTTGGTGAGCTTGCCAGTGTTTTGGCCGACGCCGCTGAAACGGCAGGTATGGACGCACGTTGCATCTGTCGTGTGCATACGGTTGACGAAGCGCTCGCTGAGGTGCGCGCGTATGTGCGGCCGGGCGATGCAGTGCTGGTGAAAGCTTCGCACTTTATGGAACTCACGCGTGTGGTTAAAGGGTTGGTTGACTAATGTTCTCGTATTTCGCTCAATATCCGACATTTCTGGTGTTTCTGGGGTTCATCGTGGCGCTGGCGGTGACCGTGGTGCTTACGCCTCTGTGGATTCGTTTCTTGAAATCGAGCCATATTGGGCAGCAGGTGCGTGCAGAAGGTCCCGAAAGCCACTTGGTGAAGCAGGGCACTCCCACCATGGGCGGCGTCATTATGCTCGTGGGTGTTATTGTGGCGGTGCTTTTGGTTAATTCTCCCTTGCCGCAGACGTACATGCTGCTTGCGGCTACGGTGCTTACGGGGGTTCTTGGCCTTATCGATGACGCTTCAAAGGTAGTAAAGGAGCGTTCGCTGGGCTTGACGCCGAAGGCGAAGCTTGTGGGGCAATTTGTTATCGCGACGGCGTTTGTGCTGGTTGTCGTTAACTTCCTTGGCATCGCACCTACAGTTGAAATCCCGTTTGTTGCAACCATCGACTTAGGTGTGTTGAGTACACATGTTGGCGACTTCGTTATTCCGTGGCTGTATGTAGTGCTCGTTGATATTCTGCTCGTTGGCATGTGTAATGCCGTAAACCTCACTGACGGACTCGACGGCTTGGCGGCGGGTACGGTCATGATCGTCATGGTGGTCATGGCGGGCATTGCCTACCGCGCGAGCATGCTTTCGCCGGCAATCTTTGCTGCCGCGCTTGCTGGTGCGTGCGTTGGCTTTTTGTGGTTCAACGCATTTCCCGCCGAAATCTTTATGGGCGACACTGGTTCGCTTGCGCTCGGTATGGCGCTTGGCTGCCTTGCCGTACTTACGAAAACCGAGTTTCTTGTTATCGTCATCGGTGGCTTGTTTGTTGCCGAGGCGCTGTCCGTGATGCTGCAAGTGTTCTACTACAAGCGAACGAAGAAGCGCATCTTCCTCATGGCACCGCTGCACCATCACTTCGAGAAGAAGGGATGGAGCGAAACGAAGGTGGTCGTGCGGTTCTGGATCGTATCAGGTGCGTTTGCTGCTGTGGGCTTTGTTATCTACTTCTCTGAGACGCTCGTCTCGATGGTGTAAGGGGGTTCGCTATGCATATGCTAGAGGGGCGCAAGCGTGCGCCCGAGCGTATCGATTGTGTTTTGGTGCTTGGATTAGGAAAGAGTGGCCGCGCGGCTGTTGAATACTGTCTGGGGCTTTTGGGCACGCGTATTGGATGTGTGGCAATTGCGGCGGGCGAAGAGAACGAGTCATCCCGTGCGTTTGCTGAGGCTGCGCGCGAGCGGGGTGCACTTGTTGCTTTTGGTGACGACGGTCCGGTCGCGCTTGCTGCGATGCGTGATGCGCGTGAGGAGGTATCTGATCGCGCGCCTGTGTTTGACGTTTGTATTGCGAGTCCAGGGATATCACAGTTCAGCTACTTGTATCAGTCGGCGTCGCGCTTGTCAGTTGAGGTGATCAGCGAGGTTGAGTTCGCGTGGCGCGAGAGTGCAGCTTCGTCTCGTTGGGTAGCCGTTACCGGTACGAACGGTAAGACCACCGTCACTTCGCTGATTACTCACGTGCTAAAGGCCGCAGGGTTTCATGCGATGGCGGTGGGCAATATCGGCGATACGTGTATCGGCGCGCTCGCCGCTGGCGGTGCCGAGGTCTACGTTGCAGAAATGTCATCGTATCAGCTTGCGAGCTTGCGTGCCTTTGCTCCTAACGCGGCGGTTATCTTAAACATCACACCCGATCATTTGCGCTGGCACCGGTCGTTTGAGGCATACCGCGATGCAAAGCTAAAGCTTCTCGATAATCTGGCAAGCGTGCCGGGTTCGGTCGTTGCGCTTGATGCTACCAACGACGTGGTGCGCGAGAAGGTGCGTGAGCTGCATGCCGCCGAAGGGCACCCGCGCGCTATCGACTACGTGCCACTAGGCACAGCCGACGGCATTGGTGGCGACATGCGCACGCGTTGCGGAAGTCGTAACGCCGCTTTTTTGTCGGATGCCGGCATAGTGACCGTTGCGCTTCATGGGGAAGAACATAAGCTGCTTGGCGCCTCCGATCTGCTCATCAAAGGCGCGCACAACGTAAGCAACGCGTTGGCTGCAGGCGTAGTGGCGGTGTCGCTGGGTGTTGACGACGACGCTATCGCGCAAGGGTTGCGCACGTTTGCGCCGCTCGAGCACCGCATTGAACCCTGCGGATCGGTGCGGGGAGCAGTGTGTTACAACGATTCAAAGGCGACCAATGTTGACGCAACACTCAAGGCGCTCGAGTCGTTTCCTGAGGCTCGTCCGCTGGTCATGCTCGGTGGCGATGACAAGGGTACCGATTTAGGTTCGCTTGTTGCGGCAGCACACGCACATGCGCGTGGCGTCGTGTGCTACGGCGATGCAGGTAAACGTTTCCGTCAGGCGTTCGAAGATGCGAGTGTGGCAGCTCCAGCCGATTTTTCGTTGCTTTCCGCCGAACATATGGAGCAGGCTTTCGACGCACTTGTCGCCATTGCGCGCGAAGGCGACGTGATCTTGCTGTCGCCAGCGTGTGCATCGTTTGACGAGTTCTCGAGCTTTGAAGAGCGAGGCCGTGTGTTTAAGGCGCTTGTGGCTACGCGCGGCGAGGCGTAGGATTTCCATGTCTGACCCTCATAACAACACTGGGCTTTTGGGTTCACCCCAAGGCGCGCGCATCGCGCTGCTCATCATTACGCTCGCGTTGGTGCTCATGGGTACGGTGATGGTGTACTCCGCTGGTTCGATTGAGGCGCTCTCTGAGGGGGCAAGTCCCGAATCGTATCTCATAAAACATGCCGCTTATGGATGTATCGGCATTATTTGCGGTGTGGTCGTGTGGAAGGTTATCCCGTACGCTGCATGGCGTGGTCCGCTGTTGTGGGGCGTGTGGGCTGCAGCAATTGTCATGCTTGTGCTTACGTCGGTGATGGGCATTGTTGGCTTAGGGGCGCAACGGTGGCTTGTGCTCGGCCCCATTAGCTTGCAACCTTCGGAGTTTGCCAAAATTGCGCTCGTGATGATGACGGTGCACCAGTTCGCACTGCTGCGTGAAGGTCAAAGCAGCGGGCGCGATTTCTTGGTGCGCGTGGGTGTACTCGTGCTCATACCGCTGCTGTTTTTGTACAAAACGCAGTCTGACTTGGGCACGACGGCCATCATCGCCGTTGGTATTTTGGCGGTCATGTGGCTTGGTGAAGTTCCGAAGAAATGGATTGCCATCATCTGCGGGGCGTTGGTAGTGTTCGTGATTATCGCCATTTTTGGTACGGGGTATCGCTCCGATCGCATGGTCTACCTTCACCCGTGGGATGACGGCGAGGATGGCTACGGCAAGGGACTGCAGATCATTCGGTCGTACTGCTCGCTTGCCGATGGAGGGTTGTTCGGCGTAGGGTTGGGAAACTCGCGCGGGAAGTACTCGTTTCTGCCTGAGTCGGAAACCGATTTCATTTTCGCCATCGTCGTTGAGGAACTGGGTATGCTTGGCGGCATTGTAGTTATTGGGTTGTTCGTGGGAATGCTCTTCGCAGGCATTGCTATTGCACGCCAGTCGAGCGATTCGTTCGGAACTATGCTGGCGGGCAGCCTAACGTCGATGATCGTCTTCCAAGCATTTCTGAATATCAGCTGCGTGATTGGCATACTGCCGACTACGGGCAAGCCGTTGCCATTCGTGTCTTCAGGTGGTTCGTCGCTTATTGCGAGCTTGATCATGGTTGGACTCGTGCTTGCGGTGTCTGAGGGTGCGGGCACATCCGATGTATATGAGCGCCGTCGCGCGAATCTGCGCGTTGTTCGGGCGGTGCCTGATAGCGACTCGCCACAGCGTATGCGTTCGCGGCGGTCGGAATCGCGTTCAATGCGAGGAAGGGGCAGGAGGTAGCGCATGCGTATTGTGTTGTCGGGCGGTGGTACTGCTGGTCACATCAATCCGGCGCTCGCCGTGGCCGATACGCTGAGACAGCGTGGCTGCGAGGTGCTCTATGCGGGCACGCCGACGGGCGTTGAGGCACGGCTCGTGCAGCAGGCCGATATCCCGTTTACCGGGTTTGAAGCATCAGGTTTTGATCGCAGCCGACCATGGACTCTTCCCGCTTCGGTAGCGAAGCTGCTTGCGAGTTCGCGGCAGGCAGCGGCGTGGTTTTCCGAGGTGAAGCCCGATGCGGTGGTGTGCTTTGGCGGGTACGTGTGCATACCGGTGGGCCGCGCTGCATGCAAGCGGGGTGTGCCTTTGGTCGTACATGAGCAAAACTCCGTTATGGGCATGGCTAACACCTATTTGGCGCGCCGTGCCGCGCGCGTGTGTCTCACGTATGAGCACGCGGCTAAAGGTTTGGAATCGTTGCCAGAAGGTGTGGTGAGTGTGACGGGCAACCCGGTGCGCGCAAGCGTGTTCGCTGCCACTCGTGCCGAAAGCCGTGAGCAGTTGGGCGTAGCCCCCGATGCGCTGCTTTTGTTGGTTACGGGCGGCAGCTTGGGCGCGCGTCATCTGAATCAAGCCGTCATCGGCATGAAAGACGAGTTGCTCGCTCGTTCTAACGTGCAGGTCATCCACGTTGCGGGCAAGCGGGACTTCGAGCGCACGCGTGCCGAGCTTGCGCTTACGCCTGATGAAGCGCGCCGCTGGCAGGTTGTCGACTACACCGATCGCATGGGGCAGTGTATGGCGGCAGCTGATGTGATTGTATCGCGCGCTGGCGCGTCCACGCTGGCCGAGGTGTCGGCGCGTGCGCTGCCTGCGCTACTGGTTCCCTTTCCGTACGCCACGGCCGACCATCAGACAGTCAACGCGCAATCGTGTGTTGATGCAGGTGCTGCGTTCATGGTGCCTGACGATCAAGTCGAAGGGTCGGTGTTTCGCGATCAGCTGTGTGCGTTGTTGGACGACGCATCGTTGCGTGAGCGCATGCGTGAGGCCGCCCGCGCTCAGAAGACCCAGGATGCTGCAGGGTTGGTGGCCGATGCGGTAATGGAGGCTGCACGCGAAAATACCCGCGTGTGCCGTTAATGAGGTACAATTCGGCTCTGTTTGCGAGAAGAGAGACATATATGAAAGGTCCGTACATGGTAGAGGGCACCATCGAGCAGGTTCACTTCATCGGTATTGGCGGCGTGGGCATGAGTGGTATCGCGCGCGTTGCTGCCGATCAAGGCATGAAGGTTTCCGGATCCGACTTGAAGGACAGCCGATACACAAGTCAGCTGCGTGAAGCGGGTATTACGGTTCATATCGGTCATAATGAAGAGAATGTGCCTGCGGGCAATGTTGTCGTTGTTGTGTCGACCGCTATCTCCAAGGATAACCCCGAATACGTTGCTGCTTCCCGTCGTGGTCTTCTCATTTGGCATCGTGCCCAGATGCTTGCCTACCTGGGGCGCGAGCTGAAAACTTTGGCGGTTACGGGCACGCATGGCAAAACGACCACCTCGAGCATGCTGGCCAGCGCTCTTGACGGGCTTGGTACTGATCCGACCTTCCTTATTGGAGGTATTGTGCGTGCCTACGGCACCAATGCTCATTCCGGCGGTGGTGAACATTACGTTGTTGAAGCTGACGAAAGCGACAAGTCGTTTTCGAATCTGTCGCCGCAAGCCGTGTTGGTTACAAACATCGAGGCCGATCATCTCGACCATTACCGCGATCTTGACGAGATCTATGAGAAGTTCGATGCATTCATGCGCTCGGTTCCTGAATGTGGCGGCCTTATTGTTGCGTGCGGCGATGACAAGCCACTTGCGCGCTTGGCGCGCCAATCCGGTCGCACAACATATACGTACGGCTTTGATGAGACGTGCGACGTTCGTATTGTCGACTACCGCCCCGATGGGGTGGGGAGCCTATTCGCTCTCGAATTGCCTGATGGGACACGCGTCGAAGGTGGCGTGCGGCAGAACCCTGGCGTGCATAATGTGCTCAATGCCACCGGCGTCATCGCGCTTTTGTGGGCGCTGGGATTCGATGCGCAGTGTGCAGCGGCTCGTGTCGCCGAGTTCGCGGGCGTGCGTCGCAGGTTTGATCTTGTCGGCAAGGCCGATGGGGTGACGGTGGTTGATGACTACGCGCATCATCCCACCGAGATTGCGGCCACTATCCAAGCCGCCGCTGCACTCGATTTCAAGCGTGTGCACGTGGTGTTTCAGCCGCATCGCTACTCGAGGGTAAAGTTGTTTGCCGAGGTGTTGCGCGACGAGTTCTCCCGTGCGTTTGATGCAGCGGACGATCTGTTGTTCACTGATGTGTTCTCGGCAGGCGAAGCTCCTGTTCCCGGGGTGACCGGTCAAACATTCTTGCAGGTGGTGCTCGATCATGAGGGGCATCCCGATGCTGAGTTCGTGCCCAACCGCGACGATGTGGTGCCTACCGTGCTAAATCGTGTGTCGGCGGGCGATTTGGTTATCACGATGGGTGCCGGCGACGTAACTGCGTTTGGCCCGATGATTGTTGAGGCACTGCGGCAACGCGAGGCCGCAGCTGGTGTGGAGTAAAGGGTTGCACCTGATGCCACGTCATGCCTCATCGCCTTTGGATGCGTTGCTGGTTGATGGCTCGTTTGACGGCGAGCTTTTTCCGGGTGAGTATATGGCCCGACACACCACGTACCACATCGGAGGGCCGGTTCGATATTTCGTGCAGGTTGCCTCGCTTGGGTCGCTCAAGCGCCTGTTTGATGTGTGCGAACGTGAAGGTACGCCATGTGTGGTCATTGGACGCGGGTCGAATCTGCTCGTCTCCGATGAGGGGTTTCCAGGTGTGGTTGCCACGCTCGGCCGCGACTTTCAGACGTGTCGCTACGACGAGAAGCTCAAGCGCTTCTTCGTTGGCGCTGGCGTGCCGCTGTCAAAGCTCGTTCAAAGCGCGTTTCGTCACTCGGTTGCCGGTCTGGAGTTTGCGGTGGGAACACCGGGGTCGGTGGGTGGCGCCATTCGCATGAATGCGGGGTCCGATGAGGACTGGATCGGCTCGCGGGTGGTATCCGTCACCGTACTTTCGCGTGCGAGTCAGCTCGTTCGCTATGAGGCCGCCGATCTTGGTTGGGGGTATCGCACCTCATCACTGCCTGACGATGAAATCATCGTCGAATGCGAACTTTCCGTAGAGCCGGCCGACCCGTTCTTCATCCGCGGTAAGATGGAGGCGTCGCTCGCGCGGCGAAAAGTCACGCAGCCGTTGGGGCAACCCTCATGTGGAAGTGTGTTCCGCAACCCGAAGGGCGCATCTGCTGGTGCGCTCATCGAAGGATTGGGGCTGAAAGGGTTTCGCATTGGGAGTGCACAGGTGTCCGACGTTCATGCGAATTTCATCGTGAATGCGGGCGATGCGACGGCGCGCGACGTCGTGGAGTTGATGAGATTGATTCAGGCGAAGGTGTATAAAGCGCATGGCATCGAATTACAACCGGAAGTCCGCTTCCTCGGGTTCGCGTAAGCCCCGCGGCCGCGCTGCGGGCGGCTACCGTGCGGCTCCGGCTGCCCGAACGGATGCGCGTTCCCAACGCAATACTGCGCAAAGGTCTTTCCGTGTGCCTCGCTCGAACCCTGTGCCTCGCGCAAACCCTGTGCCGCGCTCGAACCCTGTGCCGCGCGCAAACCTGAGTGGTTCATATCCAGGCGCTTCACGTGATGGCGTACATTTGCGGTCAGTTCGCGTGGGAGACGCGCGCGCTTCTCGGAACCGCCGCATGGGAAGTGCGAAGCCTTCTGTGCGCTCGTTCAATGTAATGCCCGTTCTTATTGCCGTGTGTGTTGTGGTAGCGGTACTGGTGGTTTCATTTTTGGTGCTGCGTGCCTCGAATGTGTTTGAAATTGAGGACGTTTCGGTGACGGGTGTCGAACACCTTACGTCTGAGGAAATGATGGCACTTATTGCCGTACCCGAAGGCACCACGCTTTTGCAGGTGGACAAGAAAGGCATTGAGGATCGGCTCCTCAAAGATGCCTGGATTGAAAAGGCGAAGGTAAGTGCGGCCTTTCCTCACACATTGAAGGTAGAGGTTACCGAGCGCGTTATTCGTGCTGTGGTGGAGGTTCCTTCAGAAGATGGCTCGGAGGTGAAGCGGTGGGCTATCGCGTCGGACGGCATGTGGCTTATGCCCATTCCTGATCAGGATTCCGAAGCGGGTAGAAAGACTAGTCAGCAGATCTACGACGACATAGCCGCCGCGCTGGTTATCACCGATGTGCCATATAGCACCAAACCCGAGATGGGAACCTACTGCAACGATCCGAACGTGACGAACGCCCTCGAAGTAGTGGTGGGACTTACCACCGACTTATCTGACCAGGTGAAGTCGGTTGCTGCAACGGAAACGGAGTCTACTACCATCACGCTCGACAACGGCATCGAGATTGTATTTGGTTCCTCAGATAACATTCGCGACAAGGAGCGGGTGTGTTTAAAAATCATGGAGGAATACGAAGGATCGCTTGCTTACATCAACGTATCCGACCCGAAGTCGCCCACGTGGCGCGCGCTGTAGACTTGTGGCATGTGTGTCTGTATGCCTGTGTATGCCTGTGCGCGCGCGAAATGTGATGGGTATACGTTCACTCACCTGCACTTGTTTTGCAAATGGGAACGCATCGTGTACAATAACCGCACGTAGGCGCGCGCAGGTGTGCCTGGGAAACGGAGAACTGAGACGCAGCAGACTCGAATGCAGCATGTGGAGGATACGATGTCCAATAGAATAGGTTCCGAGCATTTGGCGGTTATCAAGGTTGTAGGTGTCGGTGGCGGTGGCACCAACGCCGTGAACCGCATGGTGGAAGCGGGCGTGAAAGGCGTCGAGTTCATTGCCGTGAACACCGACCGCCAGGCTCTGCTCATGTCGGATGCCGACAAGACCATCCATATCGGCGAAGAACTCACGCGCGGGCTGGGAGCTGGCGCGAACCCCGAGGTTGGGTGCCAGGCAGCTGAGGAAAGTCGCGCGGACATCCGCGAAGCGCTCGCCGAAGCCGACATGGTGTTTGTCACCGCCGGTGAAGGTGGCGGCACGGGCACGGGCGCAGCACCCATTATCGCTGAGATTGCGCGTGAAGAAATTGGCGCGTTGACGGTTGGTGTGGTCACCAAACCGTTCTCGTTCGAGGGACGCACCCGCCGCAACCAGGCTGAGCAGGGTGTGGCGTTACTCAGCCAGAAGGTTGACACGCTCATCGTCATCCCGAACGATCGTTTGCTTGAGATCGTCGACAAGAAGACGAGCATGCTCGATGCATTCCGCATTGCCGACGACACGCTTCGCCAGGGTATTCAGGGCGTTACCGATCTCATCACCATTCCCGGTCTTATCAATCTCGACTTCGCCGATATTCGCACCGTTATGAAGGATGCCGGCACAGCTATGATGGGCATCGGCATTGCTTCTGGCGAAAACCGAGCGCTTGAGGCTGCTCAGCAGGCGACGAACTCGAACCTGCTCGAGGCTTCCATTGCGGGTGCTTCGCGTGTGTTGTTCTCCATCGCCGGTAGCCCCGATCTTACGCTGACCGAGGTCGACGCTGCTGCGCGTACGGTGGAAGCGTGCGCCGATGAGAATGCCAACATCATTTATGGCCAGATTATTGATGAGGGTATGGGTGATGCTGTTCGTATCACCGTCATCGCAACTGGCTTTCAGTCTTCGCAGCCGCGTCAGTCTTCCATAGACTTTGCCTCGCAGCGCAAGGACCTGTTTGCTTCTACAGCAGCTACGTCCGCAGCGGCAGCTTCCGCTGCGGTTCCCTCGGTACCGGTTACCTATGCTTCCCCTGCTCCGTCCCCTGCTGGTCGTTTTGCTGATGAGGACTACATTCCCGACTTTCTGAAGCGTCAGCGCTAGCGAGCCGTTGATGGGTCGCATGCTGGATGCGCTTCCGCAACCGCATTTGAACGCGCGCCATTTCGGCGCGCGTTCCTTATGCGTGCTGACCGATGATGCACTGTTCGATACATGTGGAGTGCGCATCGCGTTTTCTAGTCGCGATGGCGGGGTAAGCGAAAGCCCGTATCGTTCGCTCAACCTGGGATCGCACGTTGGTGACAATCCGCAGGCAGTGCAAGAAAACCGTGCAGTGCTGCTTGAGGCACTCGGTGCGGCCGATGTGCGTCTGATTGTGCCCAATCAGGTACACGGCACCACAGTGGTGGTTGTTGACAACCCAAGCGCCGCTGCATTTGATCGTGCGACGGATGAGGCGCAGGAGGGAGCCGATGCAATTGTGGTCGCCGTACCGCGAACAGCAGCACTTCTGTGTTTCGCCGATTGTGTGCCGGTTATTGTGGTGTCACCATCGGGGGCATTCGTAGTTGCCCATGCCGGATGGCGCGGCGCGCTTGCCGGTGTGGCGGCATGTGCGGTGCAGCAGCTCGTTCACGCCTGTGAGCGGCAGGGGGGATGCACTGACCCTTCTCGTTATAATGCCTACATTGGGCCGCATATCGGCGCGGAATGCTTCGAGACGGGCGATGATGTGCGAGCTCGTTTTCGCGAGCGCTACGGCGAAGCGTGCCTTGTGGGCGAGCGTAACGTCGATCTCGACCGCACACTTGCGATCAATTTGGGTGAGGCTGGCGTGTCACCGGATCGTATCGCTCATGCCCGGGTATGTACGGTGTGCCGGTCGGATGAGTATTATTCCTATCGCGCCGAGGGCGGTGTTTGTGGTCGTCACGGTGCCATTGCATTCAAGGAGGACTGATTAGTATGGGGTTTGCCCAGCGATACAACTCGACGCTCGCCGAGGTTGCTGCATGCTGTGCGGCGGTGGGTCGTGACGCATCGGAGGTGCGGGTGTTGGCGGTATCGAAGACGGTTGGTCCCGATGATGTCGCTTTGGCGGTGCGGGCTGGTGCGCATGACTTCGGAGAAAACCGCCCCGACGCCATCATGGCGAAACACGATGTCTTTCCCAACGAAACCTGGCATTTTATCGGGAATATTCAGTCGCGACGCATCCCCGATATTGTGCGGTGCGCTTCGCTCATTCATTCGCTTGACAATGAGAGCCATGCACGCAAGATTAACGATGCGGCGGCGTCGTTGGGCAAGGTGCAGGATGTGCTCATCGAAGTAAACGTTTCGGGGGAGGAAAGCAAGGGCGGGCTTGCGCCCGATGACGTCTTCGATATGGTCGCCCTTTGCACGCAGCTGCCATGCGTGCGTGTGCGGGGACTCATGACCATGGCTCCGCAAGGTGACGCTTCGGTGGCTCGCCAGACCTTCGATGGTCTAGCGAGCTTGCATCAAACAATTCGATCGCAGCTCACCGGCCCCGATTTCCAAGCGTTCAATGATCTTTCTATGGGCATGAGCGAAGATTGGCGCGAAGCTGTTGCAGCGGGCGCTACCATTATTCGCATTGGTCGTGCGCTGTTCAGCGACGAGTTCGACGTCGTGTAGCAGCGTTTCCGTCTGCGCGCGATGGGCTTTTCCGCGCACCGTGCGCATCGATTCGAACGAAGCGAAGGTTTATCATGGATCTGCCAAAGATGTCACTGTCGGACGGCGGCATGCTGGACGGCATCAAGGCCAAGTTCGGTTTTTCGTCTCGTCAATCCTACGATGATGGCTACTACGATGACGATTACGACGACTACAATGATTACGGTGCTGACTACGATGATTACGGCGAATACGGCGACGGTGGCTATGGTCAGCCCGCTGACGATGCGGCGTCCCGCTATGAGCCTCATCACACGGTGAGCACGCGGTCAGCTTCGGCGTACTCACGTTCGGGATCGCGTCCGCGTTTGGTATCTATCGATGACGTGCGTGCACGTACGCAAGTTCCCGATTCCCTGAATCGCGATCCGTTGCCGCCGCGCCACGTAACCTCTCCGGCAGCCACTCGTATCGGGGCGTTTCGCGGCAATCGCACGGTGATTGACGGTACGCTGCCCTCAACGGCCGACTCCATTGCAGAAGCGCAGGCGATATCAGCCAAGGCTATGGCGGGCAGGGAGCGTTCGGAGAGCCTTGACAACTTGTTCGCTTCAACGGCGGAAGCTGCCGCGGCATCCGCGTCAGCGGCTGCACCTACACCTTCGACGTCGGAAAAGCGCAGCTCGCGCGGCTTCGATCCGTACGAGGCGTATTCGGGATCGGGCGCTGCGCGTCACGTTCCCACGCGTTCGGTGACGGTAATCAAACCCATGAGTTACGGCGAGGCTGAGCGTGTGGCGAAAAGCCTGAAAGCGGGCGATGCGGTGGTGTTGGCGTTGCGCAACACCCCTGAACCGCTGGTGAAGCGGCTGCTGGATTTCTCGTTTGGCGTCGCGAGCGCGCTCGATGCGAGCGTTGATTGCATTGCCGACAAAGTGTTTGCTCTCACGAAGGGCGCGGCGCTGTCGGAAAGCGAGCGGACCGACCTACGCAACCAAGGGGTGATCTAGCATGGCGCGTACGCCGCGCCGGATTGCCGTTATCGGCGGTGGCAAGATGGGAGAAGCCATCTTTGGTGGCTGGATTGCTAGCACTCGAGATGCGGCCGCTCATCTTATTCCAGAGTCGTTTAGTATCGCCGATCCGGGGAGTGGACGGCGTGCATATCTGTCCGAGCACTACGGCGTTTCGTGTGTGGAGGCGGCTTCACAGGTGCCTTTTGTACCCGATATGGTTGTTCTTGCAGTGAAGCCTCAGGTGATGATGAGCGTACTCGATGAGATCCGCAGCGAGGATCGCTATGCCGGTGGTGCACAAGGTCCTTTGTTTGTGAGTATTGCTGCAGGTCTTTCGACTGAGCGCCTGGAAACGAGATTACCGCATGATGCGCGCTTAGTACGTGTTATGCCCAACACTCCACTCATGGTGGGGCAGGGGGCAAGCGGCGTATGTGGTGGCTCGCAATGCAGCGATGACGACGTGCAGCTTGTTCAGCAGCTGTTCGAATGTTTAGGCCGTGCGTTTGTGGTTCCCGAAAAATCGATGGACGCTATCGGTGCTATTAGCGGGTCGGGTCCGGCCTATGTTGCTTCCATGATCGAGATGGTGCGCAATGCAGGAGAAAAGCACGGTCTTGATCCGGCGTTTTCCGAGGCGTTGTTTTTGCAAACGGTACTGGGAACGGCGCAACTCATGAACGAGCGGGGGCAAACCGCCGAACAGACAAGAATTGCGGTATGTAGCCCCGGCGGTACGACGTTAGCTGCGCTCGATGCTATGAACAGGGAAAACATTGCTACAGCTTACCAGGCCGGAGTGGATGCGGCCGTCGCGCGTTCGAAGGAGCTTGCATTATGCTAAGTGGTCTTATTGTGTCCGTCGCCGAGATTTACAGTCTCGCCATTGTGGTGTACGTGCTGTTCTCGTGGTTTCCGTCACCGAGCGGGGTAATAGCCGATATCTATGCGGCACTCGGCAAATTGTGCGATCCGTATTTGAACCTGTTCAAGCGTTTGATACCCCCTATTGGAGGTATGGTGGACGTTACCCCCATTATCGCGCTGCTTGTATTACAATTTGGAGCGAGCCTTATCGCTCGTCTGCTTTAGCATGGCCATTCGCGTAACCACGGGGTGTTGCGCGTGACGAAAGGGAACATCAGATGGCAATCACGGCCGAAGACATTCACAATCAAAGCTTCTCTATTGATCGCAAGGGTTACGATGTCGACGAAGTTGACGTGTTTCTTGAGCGCGTCGCCGACGAGATCGATCAGATGAATGGTTTGATCGCGCATCTTGAAGATCAGCTTGAGAACAGCTACGTTGAAGACGAGAATCGCTTCGATGGTTTCGACACCCCGGCTACGATCGAGCCGCTTGAGGAAGAAGTCGAAGTGGTTGAAGAGGTTGCTCCTGTTGCGGTTGAGGTTGCGCCGGCTGCTCCTGTTGTCAGCGAGAGTGAAGCCGAAAAGGATGCTCGTATTGCTGAACTCGAACGCCAGCTCGCGGAAAAACGCGCCGATGACAATGCTATCTCGCAGGCGCTCATTATCGCGCAGCGTTCGGCTGACGAGATCATCGCCAACGCGAAGGGCGAGGCGGCTGACATTGTGGCGAACGCCCGTGCCGAGCGCGATCGTATCCTCGATAAGGCCGAGATCGAGCGCCAGAAGGTGCAAGACGCCATCTCGCAGCTGGAGGACAGCCGTGAGGAAATCCGTGGCGACTACCAAGATATGCTCACCGACTTCATCACTGATGCTTCGCGTCGTTTGGCAGAAATCGGCGGAACCAACCCGCTTGCAAGCGCTCACGCCCGTTTGACTCCTGCGCGTGCAGACGTAGAACCCGAGCTGCCTGCTTTGGCGACAGGTCAGGCGCCCATTGCTGACGCGCCCGTTGCCTATACGGTTCCTCAGGCGACAGCTGGTGTTATTCCTGCAGCTGCCACACCTGTTGCATCTGTTGTCGAGAAGGACTTCTCGGGCTTCGGCGATGCTGATGACTTCGAGTTCGACGAAATCGACTAGAAGCACAATCAAGCGCGGCTGAGCGCGGAAGAACGGCGGGGTGTTTCGGCTCCGCTCAGGTGAATTCAAAGCGCCTCCCTGCGGGGCGCTTTTGCTTTCCGGGTAGCCGGGAAGGGCTGAATGCGAATTAGTCGGCATTATATCCGAATGAGATGGCCCGCACGACGTTGATGAGGGTTGATGAGGGAAGAAGGATAGATGCGGTTTAGGAAAGCTGAACAGGGCGAACTCGACAGTGTTCTTGCAGTCATTGCAGACGGGCGCGCAGCCATCGCGAAGCTGGGTATTGACCAGTGGAGCGGTGGTAACCCCAAACGCGAGCTGATCGAGCTTGACCTTCGGCTTCGCAGGTCGCATGTGGCTATCGATGAGGAATCGGGGCGTATCATGGCTACGGCGGTCATCGACTTTTCAGGCGAGCCGGACTACGATGCCATTGAGGGCGCGTGGCTGACTTCATCGTCCTCGTCTGCGCCGCAGTATGCTGTTGTGCACCGCTTTGCCGTGGTGCATGCATTTTCGAGGCAGGGTGTTGCAAAGGCAATGCTGAACTACGCCGAAGGACTTGCCCGTGAGCAGGGGTGCGTAAGTGTGCGTGTTGACACACATCCTGGTAATGTGCGCATGCTGGGGCTGCTTGAGAGGTGTGGGTATCATCGTTGTGGCATCGTATATATGTCGCATATTGAGGGTGCTACTCCCGAGCGGGTCGCGTTTGAGAAGATGGTGTAGGATTGTATGAGAATCGCCTCGGTCATTCTGGATATTCCCACGCAGGCGCTCGACTGTGCCTATTCCTACCTTGTGCCCGACGGCTGCGACGGCTGCGAAGATTATGCTCCGCTTCCCCCGATACATGCTGGTAACGAGCAAGATGTCGCGCAGCTTCCCGATAGTTTCGATGTATGCGTGGGATGCGCTGTGCTCGTTCCGTTCGGTGGTCGGCAGGTTGTGGGTTTTGTTGCCCGAATTGAAGAATGTGAGTACGGTGAACTTCCCGACGGCGTAAACCCCGTGAAGCTCAAGCCCATTATTCGTGCGGTGAGTCGCCCATACTTCGATGAAGAAGGTGCTGCGTGTATCTTCTGGATGGCAAATCGCTACGTTGCCCCGCTTGCGGCGTGCGCGCGTTTGTTCGCGCCACCCGGAGGGGTGCCGCGCGTGGTGCGAACATGCGGCGAGAGCGGGCCGTACTGGCGGCTTGAGCAGCCCGCTATCGGCGAAGTTGACGACCGGTGGGTGTTGCCCGGTCCTTCGTATACGGGTTTCGAGCCGAAGCACAATGCGGTGAAGCAGGCGGCAATCGTGAGTGCCTTATGCAGCGGCGATGTGCGTGTGGCCGAGCTGGCTACCGAGTTCGGCGCAGTTTCCGCGGCGCTAAAGTCTCTCGAGAAGCAGGGCGTGGTACGTATCGAGCGCCGTCGGCGGATGCGCGGCGTTTCTGCAAGTAGGCAAGCGCCCATACCAGAGGCACCCTTCACGCCCTCGGCGAAACCGCCGCTCACTGCTGGTCAGGCTACTTCTCTTGCAGCGATCGACGCGGCACGTAAGCGAGCACGGGGGGAAGTGGTGCTGGTTGACGGCGTTACCGGGTCGGGTAAGACCGAAGTATATTTGCAGGCCATCGAGGCTGCGCTTGCTGCCGGGCACACGGCATGCGTGCTTGTTCCAGAGATATCGCTCACGCCGCAAACAGTTGCTCGCTTTCGTGGCCGCTTCGGCGATACGGTTGCCGTCATGCATTCGCGCATGAGTCGAGGTGAGCGTTTCGACCAATGGGATTTCATTCGCAGTGGACAAGCGCGCGTGGTGGTTGGTGCCCGCAGCGCGCTGTTCGCACCGTTGAGAAACGTTGGCATCATTGTCATTGATGAGGAACACGAAGGCTCATACAAGCAGGATAGTGCGCCTCGCTACCATGCGCGCGACGTGGCTTGCTGGATGGCTCGACGTGCGGGCGCGGTGGTGGTGTTAGGATCGGCGACTCCTTCCATTGAGACGCTGTATGCCTGCGCGAAGTGCGACGGGTGGAACCGAGTTTCTTTGCCCGAGCGGGCAAACGGCAAGCCTCTGCCGGAAATCGACGTCATCGATATGGCGAAGGAGTTCGGAAGTGGGTCGCGCTCTATGTTTTCGGGTCGTCTTACCCGGGCGCTTGCTGCGGAGCTTGTCTGCGGCCGAAAGGCGGTGCTGCTGTTAAATCAGCGCGGGTTCGCGAAGTTTTTACTGTGTCGTGAGTGCGGGTTTGTGCCGGAGTGTCCGTCGTGTTCAACATCGCTGACGTTTCATGAGACAGGAAACAAGCTCGTTTGTCATCATTGTGGTTATACGGTGCCTTCTCCGCCCGTGTGCCCGCGTTGCGCAAGTCCGTATCTTAAGCGTTTTGGCGCAGGAACCCAACGGGTTGAAGCAGAACTACGCGCATTGCTCGATGCTATGCCAGGCGTAGGGCCAGGCGTGCCCATCGTGCGTATGGATGCCGACACCACATCAGGGAAAGGCGCGCATCAGCGCTTGCTCGAACAGTTCGCCGCGGCGGATGCGGCGGTACTGTTGGGGACGCAGATGATCGCAAAGGGACTTGATTTCGACGACGTGACGCTGGTCGGCGTCATCAATGCCGACACGCAGCTACATCTGCCCGACTATCGTGCCGCTGAGCGTACGTTCGCGCTGATCGAACAGGTTGCCGGTCGGGCGGGACGAGCAAACTTGCCGGGGCGTGTGATGGTGCAAACCTACGAGGCTGACAACGTGGCCCTACGCGCCGCTGCTCGCTACGACCGAGCACTGTTTTTGAGAAACGAGTTGCCCAAACGCCGCATGCTTGGGTATCCGCCGTACGTACGCATGGCAAATGTGCTGGTTTGGGGCAATGACGAAAGTGCCGTGGCATACGAGGCACGAGTGCTGCAAGAGGCACTTGAGCAGCAAGTCCGCGATTTCGGGGGAGATAACTGGATGGTGCTGCCAGCAGGTCCTTGTTTGCTATCGAAGCTGCGCGGTTCGTATCGCTGGCATGTGGTGGTGAAATGTCCGCTCGAAGCCGACATCTCCCGCGTTATCGAGCCGTTGTTCCGCGCACGTAAGGCGTACAAGGCGATTAACGTCGCGGTCGATGTCGACCCGAGCGATTTGTTGTAAGGGTTCTTTAATCAGTGCTTCTCTCAAGGTTGTTGTAGCTGTCTGGACTGTCAGGACTTTCCGGATTATCGGGACTTTCTGTGCTAGAGCTGTTCGGACTATTCGTGTAGCTACCGGAACTGTAACCATAACTGCTGTCATACGAATTGCTCGTATAGGACTCGATTTCGTTGTAGTATTTCACGCGGTCTTTGTCAGTGGGGTTCGCTTTCACGGTGATGGTTGTTCCATCGTCGACCTGGGGAACAACCAGCACGTGACGCTTCAGGTTGTCGAGTATGATGTCCTTGTTTGTAATCATCTGATCCAAAGAGTCGTAAATGTGAAGGATCGTGACGCTTACCAGCACGGTTTGTTCCTGTGGGTATTTGTCTGTGCTGATGATTGGCGATGTGGCAGCGCTGTTGTATTCAACCGATACGGAAACCGTACCGGGCGCGATGGTGTCGTCGAAAACGACGCCGGCATCATCATTGGCTATCAGGACGGTTTCGTCTTCGTTAAGCTCGAACGTTTCCTCTTTCGTCATGCGTTCACCTTCAGCTGGTATCGACGTTGTGTCCACGTCGAAGCTCATGTATTCGGCAAACGCCACACCCACGCCGATAGCTCCCACGAGTGTGCCGGCAAGAGTTCCCGCAAGCAGGATGGCAAGGGGCTTGTTACGCATGAGTTATCGCCTCGCTTTCAAAGGGCCGGGTTTCGAGGGGCCGAGTTGCTGTGTTTGGATCGTACTCGCTTTCGACATCGGTTGTTGGGTTTGATTCGTCTGTAGGCTGTGTCGTGTGTGTGCAAGCACGTTGTTCACAAGGCGGCTTATTTATGGGGCGTCTGCGAATAAGCATGAGCACAAGCCCGGTGAGTGACAGCGTTGCCACCATGCCGCCAAGCGATGCGATGACCACACCAGCCAGTGGATAGCCGAGCAGCAGGAACACCAGGCAGAATCCGAACGCAAACAGCAGACAAAGCGCCATGGCGGCAAGCGCTGCCGCTGTCATTGCTACGCAGGTATTCCATATCCAGCGGCATGCCGTTTTGCAGGCGCGCCACGTGAGCGATGCAGCACCGCTCAACAGACCGAGAACTCCCTTTGAGGCGATGGGCCGATGGGGACGGTGCGGCTGGTGCGATTGCTGTAACTGGTACGGTTGCGTGTCGCGGGTAGCGCGTCTCACTTCCCATTTGTCGCGAAGTGTGTCCGTAGCGCTCGATATCGACGCGCGAGCACCTGCTGTCACCTCTTTGGCATTCGTGAAAAACTCGCGAACTGATCCTTTCACTTCGGTATATCCCGTTTTTGCCACATCGGCGACCGCGCTCGCGGCCTGCTCGGTAACATGCTCCTTCTTTTGAACGGCTGCCACGTCAGCTGCTGCCGCTTTCACGTGGTAAGCTCCCAATATTTCCTCGATCAGCTCATCGATTGGGCCGAAATCGTCAATCGCCTCGGCTTCACTCATTCCTTCTTTTACCTTCATGTCGATATGTTGCGAGTACTCGTCGAGGATGTCTTTCTGCTCATTGTCTTCCAGCACGGCAATGCTTGCTTGAAGACGGGTGAGGAACTCAGTTTTTCGCATGTTCGTGCTCCTTTAAAAACTCGCTGACTCCATGCTGGAATTCCATCCATTCGCGGCGTAGCTCGCCGGCTCGCAGCACTCCCGCTGCTGTTAGGTGGTAGTACTTTCGCGGTGGGCCTTCGGTTGATTCTCTCAGGTAGGTTTCGAAATACCGCTCGTTGGTAAGGCGTTTGAGCAAAGGATAGATCGTGCCCTCTTTCACGTCGATGGTGCTTGATATCTCTTCGACAAGCTCGTAACCGTACATGTCTCGTGCGCGTACGCATTCGAGAACGAGCAGTTCGAGAACACCTTTCTTGAATTGCGCGTTCATCTGCCTCCTCTCGTCATGCGCTAAGAGCTTGAGGGTGGTTCCCTTTGTTAGCTAGCATGTTAAACATGCTACTATATAATGTCAAGTACTAAGAATGAATACATACCGTTTTCGAACCAATTGTTGTCACCTGTTGTTCGTGCAACAAAAAAAGAACCCGGGAGCATTCCTCCCGGGTTCACGTGCGCAACGGGTTGCCGATTGGCTTACCAGCTGAAGTAGGTTCGTGGGTCGACGGCGCTACCGTTGACGCCGTTTGAAGAGTTCAGGTTAATTTGGAAGTGAAGATGCGCACCGAAAGAGTAGCCAGTGTTGCCAGAGATAGAAATAGGCTGACCAGCCGATACCTGCTGCCCAACGGACACGAGCGTGCTTGTGTTGTGCAAGTACCACGACACGATACCACCACCATGGTCGATAGTAACGGCGATACCGCCCGAACCAAACCAGCCTGCAGTGGTTACGCGGCCAGCCGCCATAGCGCATATTGTGGTGCCAGAAGGACAACCCAAGTCCACACCCAAATGGAAGTCACCCAAGCTGCGCCAACCGAACCCACTCGTGACACCGTAGCCGGGGGCAGGGTTCACCCAACCACCTACATTTGATGCAGCGCTCGAGCTGCCTGGAGACGCGATTGCAGCGCTCGATCCGCCACCGCCACCCGATGATCCTCCGCTCATTTGTTGAGCCAATGCCTGTTGAGCTAGTGCCTTGGCTTCTTCTTCCTTCTGACGAGCTTCTTCGGCGCTCATGCGCACCTGCTCGATCTCGCTGTGTAGAGCGGCCAAATCGCTGCTCATGGAGTCGTACTCGGCCTGCAGCGATGCTTGCGTCGCTTCCACCTCTTCCTTCGCTACGCGGGCATTTTCCAGCTCTTCGGCAGCGATGGCTTCCTGCTTCGCGTATTCAGCATGCGCAGCCTCGGCTTCGGCCTTCACGTCCTTGGTTTCCTGAACCAAGTCGGCATCTTGCTTGGCGATGCGCTGTGCAGCGTCCCAGTTTGTTACGAACTCTTCGAACGACTGTGATCCGAAGATAACATTCAGCGCAGTAGGTTCGCCTTCACGGTAAATTGCAGAGGCACGATTACCTAAACGCTCTTGCAGCTCAGCTAAGCGCTCTTCTGCAGCTTTAATGCGCTCCTGCGCAGCCTCCATGGCTTCGACTGCGGCCGTATGGGCCTCGTCGGCGGCGGTGTAGCGTTCAAGCGCTTCGTTGAGCTGAGTTTGCAGAGCATCGAGGCGAGCGGCCAATGCATCGACCTCAGCCTGTTTGGCAGCTGCTGTCTCTTCCAAGCTTGACGCTTGCGCTTCGAGTTCTTCGGCTTCGGAGGCATATGCTAGCCAAGGGAACAACATGGTTCCGCCGGCAATACCGCAAGCCTTCAGAAAAGTGCGACGGGAAATCCCGTCAGCAATTGGACTGATTTCGTTCATAGTGCGTTTACTCCCGATTCTGTCGGTTCTTGTTTGCCCCGAAACGGCTGGCATACAACGAGTCGCTTCAGACGAACGATGTCAAGATGATAACACCGTGAAAACAAATTTGCGTCCTTTACACGGTTTCCAAACAACCCGTCTACTCTCGCTCGTTCTCAGCTATTTCAGCCACCTCACGTATCCTCGGCTGTTCCGATTAGTTGCCGATTGGATATTCGAAGTGGTTATCACTTGGCAACTGGTTGAAAACAGGGCATGCGTGACAGATACGAAACAATATATCCCTTTCCTATCGAAAGCGGGTCAATTTGGCAGAAAATGCTTCTGGGCATGCTTTGGTGCAAGGCGTACAATGCAAAGGCTTGCTCCGCGTAAGCGGTGTGCGGGGTGGGCTCCGTTGCGGAAAATGCCGCGCATACGTGTAAGGCGGAGTAGCGCTTGTGGCGTCATGTGGACGAGTCATTCCGTGCGACGAAAAAAACACTTGAAGGGAAAGGAAGCGTATGAACTTCGAGATCGTCACTGATTCGTGCTGTAATCTGACTGAGGACATGATCGACGAGTTTGGGCTCCATATACTTCCCCTGACGTTCCTTGTCGATGGCCAGCAGCGCTATAGCTATCTGAAGGGAGAACGCACCGATCTCGCGCAGTTCTATACGATGATGCGCGAAGGTAAGGTGATCACTACGTCGCTTCCCAACTTGTCGGAGTCTGAAACGCTTATCCGTAGCTTGCTTGCGGCGGGTCGCGATGTGTTGTACCTGGGGTTTTCCAGCGGGCTATCGGGTACGTACGAAGCTATCAGTCTCCTGTGCGACCAGCTGGCCGCCGAGTATCCCGACCGTACCGTGCTCACGTGTGATACGTTGGCGGCTTCAGGCGGGCAGGGATTGCTTGTGTGGCATGCGGTGCAGCATGCGCGAGCTGGTAAAAGTATTGAAGCCGTGCACGAGTGGGTGGAACAAAACAAGCTCCATTTGGCTCATTGGTTCACTGTTGACGACCTCATGTTCCTGTTCCGCGGCGGGCGTGTGTCGCGCACGAGTGCGTGGGCGGGCACGCTGCTGAATATCAAGCCTGTTATGCATGTTGACGATGAAGGTCATCTTATTCCGCTGGAAAAGGTTCGTGGTCGCAAGAAGTCACTCAATGCGCTGGTCGATCATATGGAGAAAACTGCCATCGCGCCCATATCCGAGCAGATGGTGTTTATCACTCATGGCGACTGTTTGGAAGATGCTGAATACGTGGCTGCTCAGGTGAAAGAGCGCTTTGGCGTGCGCGATGTGGTTATCAACTACGTCGACCCAGTCATCGGCGCCCATTCCGGCCCAGGAACCATGGCGCTGTTTTTCCTTGCGAGCGCCAGGAAGTAGCGAGCGAAAGAAAGGGGCGAATATGGGCGAAGTGTTATTCCTCGAATATCCGAAGTGTTCGACATGCAAGAAGGCGAAGGCATGGCTTGATGCGAATGGTGTCGCTTACGTAGATCGGCATATCGTTGATGACAATCCAACTGCGGTTGAACTTGCCGAATGGCATGCGCGCAGCGGCATGCCCATCAGGCGGTTCTTTAACACGAGTGGCATGTTGTACCGCGAGCGGAATATTAAAGCGCTGCTCGATGCGGGCCTCGACGATGCCGACGCTTGCGCACTTCTCGCCGAGAACGGCATGCTCGTGAAGCGCCCGCTTGTTGTTGGTGACGATTTCGTGCTCGTGGGGTTCCGTGAAGCGGAATGGGAGCGCGCCCTGCTGTAAGGCTGCAAGACGCGCTTTTTCGACGTTGGTGCGCATCGTGGCGTTGTAAGCAACGTCCGATCGTGCGCCGCAACGGGTGTTAGCGGCGCCCTTCTTTCTTCTGTACCGCTAGGATGCTTATGGCCTCAAACGCAATGTTCGCTGCTAGGTATGCGGTGATCTCGCCGTGGTCGAAGGAGGGCAACACTTCCACTACGTCCATGCCTACGAGATTAAGGTCGCGCATCGCACGCACGAGTGCAAGTGCTTCCCACGACGTCCAGCCGCCCACTTCAGGTGTGCCGGTGCCCGGTGCATACGCCGGATCAACGAAGTCGATGTCGAAGGTGAGAAACACAGGTGAGTCGCCCACGCGTTTAATGATACGTTCGATAACGGCCTTCAATCCGATCTCGCGCATCTCGTGAGTTGGGATAATGTCGAAGCCAAGCTTTCGGGAAAGGTCATGCTCGTCGGGGTAGTACAGCGAACCACGCATCCCTACCTGGATGGATTTCGACACGTCGATAAGTCCTTCTTCCAGTGCACGGCGAAATGGCGTTCCGTGATTGTACTTCTGTCCGAACACCTCGTCGCAGATGTCGGTATGTGAATCGAAATGCACGAGTGCCACAGGGCCGTGCTTCTTGGCAACGGCACGCAGCTCGCCTAAGGTGATGCAGTGGTCGCCGCCAAGGGCAAGCGGGAAGATGTCTCGATCTATGAGCGCGCCGATCTCGCGTTCAATCGCTTCGTACGTGGGATGGATGTAGCCGGGTGTGATGGCGACATCTCCGTAGTCAGCACCGTGCAAGTTTTCAAGAACGTTCACGCCCATGATGGCGTTTGCTGGCTTAATCATGGCCGATATGGCACGGATTGCCTGCGGTCCGAATCGCGCGCCCGTGCGGTATGAACAGGCGCAGTCGTACGGGATACCTACAATGGCGAAGTCGGGGTTTTCGACGTCGGCTATGCGCGGAATGCGCATGAATGTGCCGGTGTTGCAGAAGCGTGGCGAGGTAAGCGCGCTTGCGGGTTGAAGGTCGTTGTGCATTGGACTCCTTCCGGTTCGCTTGCGATATGACTGGCACCCAGGGCCGCCTCCCCACGTATCGGCCGGTGTGCGTCGTTGCAGAATTGTACCCAATGAGTCGGATGAAGTCACCGGGGAAGCTACGTCGAGCGCGATGGTTGCGCAGTAGATACACGAAGCGGTAACGCGGCTGCTGCACGAAGCGGTAACGCGGTTACATGTCGAGTTTCACGTCGAATCTCGCTATGCGTTTTCGTACTTGTTCGTGTTTGTTGCTACCACATTTCGCCCGTTTGCATGATGACTGCACCACGCAGCGTTTCGATGCGTACGCCCAGAACGTGTCCGTCATGTACGTGCACAAATCCAACGCTTCGGCTCATGCCGCCGCGTGGCCGTGATGCCGACCCAGGGCAGATCACGTAATCGGCGGGGCGGGCAGCAGCACCCGTGTCTAGGCGGGGGGTGTGCGTGTGTCCGTGCACGCACACGCGGGGAATCGGTTCGCCCGGTGCCAGTTTCGCGCCGCCGAAGCCTATGCGTACGTCATGTGGATAGTGGGCCACTAAAAAACGCACACCGTCGATCACAGGACAGGCGCGCGATCTGACGTTTGACCCGTACTCGCCGAAATCGTTGTTGCCGAGTACTGCCGTGGTGGGTGCGAGCGCTTCGAGCTCCCGGAGAATTCCTGGATCTCCTATGTCTCCTGCATGAATGATATAGTCAGCCGTCGCCATTGCACTCGCCGCTGCTGCATCCAAGCGTCCATGCGTGTCGGATATGATTCCCACCAGTGTCATCGGCCTCGCCTCTCCTCGTAATCGTGCCACATTCACTTCGTCGCATCATCTTAACGGAGTACGCTCGCTATGGAAAGCGGCGGGGAATGCGGCCAGTAGCGAGAGAGAACGAGAGCGCGAGAGAACGAGAAAATGAGGGAAAGAGAGCAACTCTTACATTATCCTTACCATTTCGTGGCACTCATCGAGCTGTGCGACTGCTTGGGTATACTGGCTGTGGCGAGAAGACAACCGACATGATCCGTGCGTCCGCACAAGGACGCACGGATCATGACTGTGGTCAGTGATGTCCGGCAGATGAACTCAGCAGTCCTTCTTGCCTGAAACGGAGGAGAAGGTGGCAGAAAACAGCGCAGCGCGTATTCTGGTGGTCGATGATGAGATAGCTATTGCCGATCTAGTGGTCAAGCTGTTGGAGAATGAAGGCATGAAGGCATGCGCCCGCTATGATGGTGCATCAGCGCTTGAGCTGTTCTCGATCGAACGGTTTGATCTGCTTATCGTTGACGTAATGATGCCCGGCATTGATGGGCTTGAGGTGTGCACTCGTCTGCGTTCAGTTTCCGATGTTCCTATTATTTTCCTTTCAGCGAAGGATGAGGAAGCTGACAAGGTGGTCGGGCTTATGCTCGGTGGCGATGATTACGTGACGAAGCCTTTTAAACCGCGCGAACTGGTCGCCCGCGTGCGTGCCCGCTTGCGCCGAGCGACTCATGGGGCGCACTGCGATGATAACGTACTGCGGGCACATGGTATCGAGCTCGATTTGGGTGCACATACTGCGTTCTTACATGGTGAGCCGCTCCATCTCACACCGAAGGAATACGGTATCTTGGCGGCGCTCGTTCGCAATGCAGGCAAGCCGGTTGCCACAAAAGATTTATTTGAATCTGTATGGAACGAACCGTACGTGGCCGCGTCTGCAAATTCGGTTATGGTGCATATGCGCCGCATTCGCAAGAAACTTGCCGAAGTTGACGGGTCGGAATGCTTCGTGGAAACGGCGTGGGGTGTGGGGTACAAAATTATGCCCCGAACTTCGAATTCTTCTGCTTCGAACCCTCACGTTTCAGGCTCTACAACTCCTGGTTTCTCCTTGCCCGATTTAGGGATAAAGCGGTGAGCCGCCTGCGCAGCGCGCAGGCACAAGCTTTGCAGCGTCGCCTGTTCGGAATGCTACTCGTATCACTGCCGGTGTATTCGGTGTTGTTTGCCGCGGTTGCGCTTGCTCTCGATACGACAGTTTTCGATGATCTCGGAGAACGCATTGCGAATCTGACATCATCATGGACGTATTATTCCGAAGATGAATATGTGGCGTTGCAAATCGAGTTCGCCGATGCGCGACAGAGCGATTTGCTACAGGCCCTTCCTGTCGAGGGTGGTGGCTACAATGTGCGCAATCTCGGTCCGTACTACGCTATGCGCAGCTTAAAATGGGTGGTTCTTCTGGGAATCTACCTGCTTGGTTGCGTGGGTATGGCGTTGGTGGTTATGCGTTCGTCCGTAAAGCGCTTCGATGATCTTGCCTGTGCGATTACGGCGCTGTTTGCTGATCGCGAGGCAAAAATAATCCTTCCTGATAGCTTAGCCATCGTTCGCGCTGAGTTGCTGGAAGTGCGCGAGCGCTCGCTTGCTGACGAGCGGGTTACGCGCGCTGCTGAGACGAGAAAAAACGAGCTGGTTGCCTACTTGGCTCACGACATCAAAACACCACTCACTTCAGTGCTTGGCTATCTGACGCTCTTGAAGGAGTCACCTGATATTCCTCGCACCGTTCGTGCTGAATATGCAGGTATCGCACTTTCGAAGGCGGAGCGCCTTGACGATTTGATTGATGAATTCTTCGAGATAACTCGTTACAACCTGCAGGCGATTCCCGTTGAACGGCAGCGCATCTCGGCCCAGCTTCTGTGTCAGCAGGTTGCTGACGAGTTGTTTCCAGAAGCGAATGCGAAGGATGTTACCATCGATGTTGACGTGCCTGACGATTTCACGCTGTTCATCGATCCCGACAAGATGGCACGCGCGTTGTCGAACGTTATGCGGAATGCCGTTGCGTACGCCGATGTGAATACGTGCGTGATTGTTCGCGTACGTATCGATGAACACAAGGCGACGTTTTCGGTCACCGATCAAGGACGCGAGATATCACCGGTGCATCTTCAAAGCATTTTCGAAAAGTTCTTTCGCGAAGATACTGCACGTTCCAGCAATAAGGGCGGGGTGGGGTTGGGGCTTGCCATTGCTAAGGAGATTGTCGTTGCACATGGTGGCTCCATCTCAGCGCAAAGCGAAGCGGGTACAACGACGTTTATCATTGTGGTTCCCGTCTAAACACTCCACTGTGAACTGCACATATGCTACTTAAACGAGTATTTACTCGTTTAAGTATAAAACTAGTAAACATTCGTTTTCACCCAATGAGCGCACATGTGACGCATGAGTTTGTGGCGTATGAGAGCCAATTTCACGATGAAAGTGTTGAGAGCTAACCACGTAAGAAGATAGTCGTTATGAGTGTGAGGCGTAAAGCAGGAATTCGTTCATGTTTTCTTCATAACACATGCGTACGCAAAATTCGCGCAAATATATTAAAAATCAGTTCACGAACTGGAAAAACGTGGGGTTTAAATGTTTGGGAAGCGTTTGTCGCTCGGAAAAAGTTTGCAACGTTTTCCCCTCAAACCCCTTGACCTGTCCCCGCTAAGGGGGTAGAGTACCGCCTTGCGCTTCGGGGGAGACCTCGAAAGCAAACACAAGCCCTGATAAGACCAAAGAGAGCAGGTCTTATGCAGGTTAGGGACCTTGAGAACCGGATACTGTGAGGCAGACATTTCGAAGACGATAAAT